>JBGTCJ010000524.1:0-3365 GCA_041748895.1 Pirellulaceae bacterium | reverse complement strand
GCGAATACGGATGGCGCAGCGGTTGGGCAAAGTGGCCCGAGTACTACGTCGATCGCTTGCCAAACGTTTTGGAAACCGGGCGGGGCAGTCCGACGGGATCGATTTGTTACGAGCACTTCCTGTTTCCCGTCAAGTATCACAACACGATCTTCTTGGCCGATTGGTCCGAAGGCCGAATCCTTGCGGTTCGGGTGAAGCCGCGCGGCGCCGGGTTCGTCGCCGACAGTGAGGTCTTCCTCCAAGGCCAACCGCTCAATGTCACCGATTTGGCGGTCGGTCCCGACGGAGGTTTGTACTTTTGCACCGGGGGTCGCGGTACCGCCGGCGGTGTCTATCGCGTCGTCTGGAACGGAAAGACGCCCGATCGGATGACCCAGCTCGGGACCGGAATCGCCCGCGCCGTGAGGCAACCTCAGGTCTCCTCGGCCTGGGGCCGTCAGGAGATCGCGAGCATCAAGAAGGAACTCGGCAACCAGTGGGGCGAACTCGTCGCGGGGGTTGCCTACAGCAATGAGAATCCGCCGCATTACCGGACCCGCGCGATGGAATTGATGCAGTGGTTCGGTCCGGTGCCAAGCGAAGAACTGCTTCTAGAACTTGCCGACGCCCCCTCCGAGGCAGTCCGCGCCAAGTCGGCCTACCTACTCGGATTGCACCCGGGCGTGCGCAGCGGCAAGAAGCTCGAAGCGATGCTGTCCGATCGCGACTCGAGCGTTCGCCGGGCCGTCTGCGAAGCGATACTCCGCAGCGCCCAGTGGCCCGAATCGACCGATGCTGTCGTGGGCATGCTCGGTGACAGTGATCGTACGATCGCGTTCTTGGCCCGAAGGGTACTCGAACGGATCCCGCCGCAACGGTGGAAGGAAGACGCGCTCACTCACGAAGATGGACGGATCCGACTACTCGGCGCCTTGGCATGGATCAACGCCGATCCGACTGAGGCGACGGCACTCCAAGTTTTGGCGGTTTGCAGCGAAAGGATGACCGGATTCCTCAGCGACGCCGATTTCGTCGATACGCTGCGCGTGTGCCAGGTGGCGCTGCATCGTGGGGGTGTCGACACCCAAAAGGTCGCGCGGCTACGCGAGCAGATCGCCGAGGAGTTTCCCGCGGGCGATGCACGGGTCAACCATGAATTGATCCGCTTGGCCGCATACCTCAAAGCCGATAGCCTTGCCGATCGCGCACTGGAGTTCATTCACAGCGACGCACCACGCGTCGATCGAACACTGGTTGCCATGTACATGCAGTTTTTGTCGCACGAGTGGTCCGCCGCTCAGCGGTTTCAAATCCTCCGGTACTATGAGACCGCCGCGCGGGACTCGGGTAGCGGCGCGCTCGCGCTCTATCTGATGGCGGTGACTCGCGATTTCGGGAAGTCGTTCACCCCTGAAGACGCCGTCGCGATCCTCGAACAGGGAGCGGCCTGGCCCAACGCGGCGCTCGCAGCAATCTACCGACTCCCCCGACCCGTGGCGCCCGAAACCGCCCAAATCTTGCGATCGCTCGACCAGAGGTTGGTCAGGGAGTCCAGCACCGGCGATGTCTACAATCGGCTTCGCACCGGGATCGTCGCGGCGCTCGCGTCAACCGCCGACGAAGCGTCCTACGAATACCTCCGCAGCATTTGGCGAAATGACCCCGAACGGCGAGAAATGGTGTCGCTCGCCCTCTCTCAACAGCCCGATGGCGACAATTGGGACTACCTCGTGCGCAGCCTCAATATCCTCGACGGTGAAGCCGCGATGGAGGTGATTCGGCAGTTGCGGACCGTCCGTATCGCGACCGATGACCCTATGGCGCTGCGACAACTGATTCTGATCGGACTGAGCGCCGCCGAGGAAGCACGGGATACTGCACCGGTCACGGAACTGTTGAAGCACTGGACCGGCGATTCGGCGCCCCGCGGCGGATCGACGATGGACGCTTGGCAGACATGGTACGCGGGAACCTACCCCGACCGTCCCCCGGCGGTGCTTCCGTCCCATGAGGAGTCTAAATGGGATTTGGATGAACTCGTTCGCTACATCGAATCGGACACCGGACGCCATGGCGATGCGACGCGAGGTCGAGAAATTTATGCTTCGGCGCAGTGTGCCTCGTGCCATCGTCTTGGGGATCACGGCGACTCGGTCGGCCCCGACTTGACGAGCGTCGCGCGCCGGTTCACCCGTCGCGAGGTGATCGAGTCGATTCTTTACCCGGCCCACGTGATCAGCGACCAATACCTTAGCAAGAAGGTGTTGACGCTCGATGGAAAGGTGTTTGTCGGTTTGGTATCGGATCAGGGTGACGGTCGGATGGCGATTCGCGATTCGAAGAATCGGATCACCGTCGTCGATGACGCGGATGTCGATCAGGTTCTACCGAGTAACAGCAGCATCATGCCCTCGGGATTGCTCGATTCGTATTCGCTCAAGGACATCAGCGACCTGCTCGCCTACATGAGCGTGTTGCCAACACTCGAAGTCGCCGAAAAGCCGACGCGTTAGCTTTGCTACCGCTGGTCACGTCACGCCAGCCACGGCGGTAGTTTACCGGCCGGTGGTAACTCGATCATCTTCGCGGTGTGAATTCCCGTGATCGTCGTCATCGCCTGCAACGTTGGCTGCGGCACGAGGCCGTCGAGATTGAGCACACCGATCGCTCGTCCGCCGGGCGTGTCGCTGTCGCGACCCACGGCCATTTGAGCAATGTTGACGTTGTGATCGCCGAACAGCGTGCCGATTTTCCCAATGATCCCGGGGACGTCGTCATGCCCAAAGACGACCATCCGTCCATCGAGAAACGCTTCGAGCCGATAACCATCGAGCATGATCAGTCGCGGCATGTGGGTGCCGAGCATCGCGCCGCCGGCGCGGACCGATCGACCACCGCCGCTGACTTCGACCGTGATGCTCGAAGCGAAAGCCGACATTTCTCGATGCTTTTGCTCGGACAGTTCGATTCCCCGCTCGCGGAGCAACATCTCGGAGTTGATGATGTTGATCTCATCGCCCACTGCGCGCTCGAGCAGACCGGCACAAAAGGCGTTGTTGAGCATTCGCGTGTCTTTGCCGGAGACTTCGCCGCGGTAGGTGATCGCGACCTTGTCGATCCCACCACCATGCCACTGCGACAGAAGCACGCCGAGTCGGTGGGCAACGTCGAGGTAGCCGCGAAGCTCGCTGAGCGTTTTGGGGTCGAGCGACGCGACGTTGACGGCATGACGAATCTCGCCGGTCTTGAGGTAACCCAATAGGAGGTGAATCCCTTCCACAGCCACCTGCGTTTGCGCCTCTTCGGTGCTCGCACCCAAATGCGGCGTGCAAACGACGTTCTGCATTCCAAACAGCGGGCTGTCGGTGCACGGTTCGACCTCGAAC
>JBGTCJ010000523.1:0-3319 GCA_041748895.1 Pirellulaceae bacterium | reverse complement strand
GTCGAGATGATCACCTCGCGAGCCGGAAAACTAGCGACCGCGCCGACGCCAATCCTCCAGTCCCATCCCAGTGGGCGAACGATCGGCTCAATCCCATGGCCGATCTGTCCGAGCAACGACCGCTCCAGCAGCCGACCGCTTTCGAGACGGTACTCCGCAACCCAAGCATCGACCTCTTCCGAAAACGATTCGCCGTCGCTCGCTTCGATCAGGCGTTGCAGTTCGTGTTGGCGACTGTGGTCTCCGGGCCAATAGGCCGCCGCCCAGATCACGATCGATGCGGCGAAAATGAGCGTTCCGGCACGAACCACGAAGGCCGCGCATGCCTCCCAAACGCGAGCCAAAACCACCCGCAACGATGGTACCTTGTACTCGGGCATCTCAAGCACGAATGGTGCCGACTCCCCGCGGAGCAACGTCCTCTTGAGCAGCCACGCGACCGGAATCGCCACGAGAACGCCGACTAAGTACATGCTCATCAAGACCACGCCGCTCAGCGATACCCATCCACCCAACAACCGCGTGGCGGGGACGAATGCCGAGATCAGCAGCAGATAGACCGGCAGCCGCGCCGAACAACTCATCAGCGGCGCGACCATAATCGTCGCAAATCGATCCCGACGATTCTCGATCACTCGCGTTGCCATCACCCCGGGCACGGCGCACGCAAACGAACTCATCAATGGCAAGAACGATTTGCCGCCGAGCCCAAACAAGCTCATCAGCCGGTCGACCAAGAAAGCCGCTCGGGCCATGTATCCACAGTCCTCGAGCAACGCCAGAAACAGAAACAAGATCGCGATCTGAGGCACGAAAATGAGCACGCCGCCGACGCCACCGATGATCCCGTCGACGATCAAACTTCTGAGGACACCCGGCTGGATCACCGACTGGACCTGGCCTGCAAGCCAACCCTGCGCCGATTCGATCAATTGCATCGGCACCGAGCTCCAGGCATAAATGAACTGGAACATCAGAAACATGAGCGCGGCGAAGAAAACCGGGCCACCGACTCGATGCGTGAGCAGCGAATCGATCCAGTCGGTTGGCCGGTGCGTCGGGTCTTCCGAATCGTTCAGTACCCCGTCAAGCCGAGCGCCGGCCCAGCGGTAGCGATAGGAGCTTTCGACGCCCTCGAGCTCACCGATTTGGCTCTCGACCTGCGACCGCGCCACGCTCAACCGCTGCATGGCGGCTTGCCCACAGCAGGCGGTCAAGCGCCGCTCGGCTTCGCCTCCGCGGTCCAACACGGCCCGCTCGATCAGATACGCATTCAAGCGGTGCTCACGTTCGCAGCTCCCCGAGCGCTGGCCGTCAGCATCGAGCGCAGCGGCAAGCTCGTCGCGAATCGCGTAAAATGCGTGTGGCAGCGCTCTGACCACCCGATCCTCGGTCACTCCCGGCGGGCATGGCTTGCCCGGTGCGGTCGAAAGGGCCACGATCGCCTGACGCAGCGCGTCGATGCCGGTTCGCTTCGATGCCGAAACCGCAAAAACGGGAACTCCAAGGTTTTGGGCGAGCTGCTCCGTGTTGATCATCATCCCGCGAGCGGCAGCGGCATCGATCATGTTGACGGCGACGATCATCGGTCGGCCAAGCTCGAGCAGCTGGCTGACGAGAAACAGGTTTCGGCGGAGCAAGGTGGCGTTCACAACGCAAACGATCAGGTCTGGCGTCGGTTCGCCTGGCGCATCACCCGTGAGCACTTGGACCGCGACCAGTTCGTCGGGCGACCGAGGGCTCAACGAATAGGTACCGGGTAGGTCGACCAGATCAATGGGCAGCTGGCCTGAATCGAGCCTGCCCACCTTCTTTTCGATCGTCACCCCCGCATAGTTTCCGGTGCGAACGTGAAGTCCCGAGAGGACTCCGAAAAGGGTGCTCTTGCCCGTATTCGGGTTCCCTACCAGGACGACGCGGCGCGGAGGGGCGTCCATTAGGGCAGCGACACGCGAACTCGGCGAGCCTCACGTTCACGCAGCGCCACACGGCTTCCCTGGATGACGCATTTGAGCGGGTCGCCCAGCGGTGCCAACCGGATGAATCGAACCCACTCACCCGGCACAAAACCCATCTCCCTCAGCCGCGCTGAGATCCCATCGTGACCATCGATCTCAACGATCTGACCCGATTGGCCGGGAAGCAACTGATCAAGGGTCATCATGGGGGTGGTTAGGAGCACAGTGAGTAGGTGCGGAACAAATCAACGCGGAAAGTTGAGAACGAGTCTCAGTAGCTTCTGCACGTATGATCCCCAACCCGATCGACCGCGTCAAGGTGTGATTAACGGCAGACTGACCACCGAACGGGCTGCGTCGCCAATGGTGGTCGGACGCGAAACGCCTATAATGCCGCACCCCAATCCGTTTCTGTTCCCTCGACAAAGGCTTGTGACCTCCCGTGGCTGAAAAGGTAGAGAAGACGATTATCATCGGAAGTGGACCGGCGGCGTGGAGTGCCGCAATCTACGCAGCTCGAGCCAACCTCGAGCCGTTGGTATTTGAAGGCGCGATGACCGAAGAAAATCGCCAGCAGGGAACACTTCCTTTGGGCCAGTTGGCACTCACCACCGAGGTCGAGAATTACGCCGGATTTCCGTCGGGAAATCTCAAGGCCTTCATCGACTCGGCGATCGACGCCGAGCAGCAATACCTGTTGCCCCCGGTCAGCGAGGAAGAACACGCCGTGACCGGTCCTGAACTGATGAACCTGATGCGCCAGCAAGCGCGAAATTTCGGCACTCGGGTGATCACCGACGACGTCACGGCTACCGATTTCTCGTCCAAGCCGTTCAAGGTCGAAACGCTTGAAAGCGGGTCGTTTCAGGCACACACGCTAATCGTCGCTTCGGGCGCCCGCGCCAACTACCTGGGGTTGCCGAGCGAGGATGCCTACAAGAATCGGGGCGTGAGCGCCTGTGCGGTCTGCGATGGGGCGTTGCCAAGATTTCGAAAACGACCACTCGCCGTCGTAGGCGGCGGCGACAGCGCTGTGGAAGAAGCGACGTATCTGAGCAAATTTGGATCCACGGTTTACCTGATCGTTCGCCGTGACGAACTTCGTGCGTCCAAAATCATGCAGGAGCGGGCGATCAACAGCGACCGAATCGAAATCCTATGGAATCACGAGGTCCTCGAGGTGCTCGGGGAGGAAAAGGCCGGAGTGACAGGGTTGCGATTGATTCAGAACAAGGAAAAACGCGAGAGTGAGATTGAGATCAGTGGACTGTTTCTCGCGATCGGTCACACGCCGAACACGAAATTTCTCGGCGACCAAGTCGAATTGACCGCCAAAGGATATATCAAGTGGACGACACCCT
>JBGTCJ010000522.1:0-2423 GCA_041748895.1 Pirellulaceae bacterium | reverse complement strand
CACGATGCAGTTCGTCTCCTGTGATGTCGCGACGTACTGCATCGGCCAAGCCGCCTCGATGGGTGCGGTCCTACTGACAGCGGGAACCAAGGGCAAACGATTCGCGTTGCCCAACGCTCGAATCATGATTCACCAGCCACTGGCCGGGATGCAGGGCACCGCTCACGAAATCGAAATACATGTCGAAGAACTCCGCCGAGTCAAGCGGAAGATGAACGACATCATGATCAAGCACACGGGACACTCGCTCGAGAAAATCGAAGAAGACACCGACCGCGACCGCTTCATGAGCTCTCAAGATGCCTGCGATTATGGGTTGATTGATCGCGTCGTTTCGAGCGTAACCGACAAACCCTGAGCGCCCCCTCGACCCATCACTCGGATCGATCTCGAATGAAGATTCATCGCCTCGTTCCTTTTTTCCCGCTGCTTCTGGTGGCGGCCAATTGGGCTGATTTTCTTCCGCAGACGCGACTGGCCCCGATCGAGGCCGATTTGCCGCTCACGTGGTCGCCCGAGGAGAATCAGCTTTGGCAAGCCGAGATCCTAGGCGATGGACAAAGCAGTCCCGTGGTTTGGGACGATCATGTCGTGGTCACCAGCGTCGATGGTGACATGAAGGACCAAAACATCGTGACCTGTTATGCGGTCTCCTCGGGCGCGAAGCAGTGGCAGCGCGAGAGCGCCACGAGCCTGAAGGTCAAATCGAGCCTCTACGTGAGCCGTGCGGCGCCGACGCCTGTTGCCGATTCGGCGGGTCTCGTCGCGTTTTTCGAGAGCGGTGACTTGATCGCGCTCGATTGGGATGGCAACCCGCGGTGGCAAAAGTCGCTAATTAGCGAGAACGGCCCGATCGAGGCCGAGTTTGGCTTGGCCGCGTCACTCGCGCAGGACAGCGATTTTGTCTTCGTGCTTGTGGAAAGCGACGGCCCGTCGTATTTGGCTGCGATCGCCAAGGCCGACGGTTCGACGCGCTGGAAAGTTGATCGCGACAGTGTGATCAGCTGGAGTTCACCGGCCCTGATGACGCTTGCGGGACGTCCCCAAATTGTCGTCAGCAGTGTGGGTAGCGTCACGGCTTACGAGGCCGCCACGGGCAATCGGCTCTGGACTGTCGACGGTCTGGGAGGCAACACGGTCGCAACGCCCTCGCAAGTCGATTCCACGCGGCTGATTATCGGCGCAGCACCTGGACGAGATGGGAAGGACACCGATTCGGCGGCGAAGTCGAACCTGTTGATCGAGGTCTCAGGCGGTGACACCGCCGCGATGACCGCGAAGGTCATCTGGAGGGCGGATAAGGCGATGGCATCGTTTTCAACGCCGCTGGCTCACGACGGGCTGGGATACTGGGTCAACCGCGCCGGGGTGGTGTTTTGTGTCGACTTGGAGACGGGTGAGCAGCTTTTTGCTGAACGACTCGATCAAGCTCCCTGGGCGACGGCCATCGCCAGCGCTGATCGGATCTATTTTTTCGGCAAAGACGGTATCACCACGGTGATCGCGACCGGCCGTGAGTTTCGGAAGCTTGCCTCCAACGTGTTGTGGGATCCCGAAACAGTGGTCGATCGGTCGGCCGAGGCGTCCGCACGTGAAGAGACGGCTGAGCGTCGTGCCGGCGCGGCCATGTTTGCGGGGCCGATTCAGTATGGCGTTGCCGTGGCTGGTGATCGTCTGTTGATTCGCACGGGTAATCGCCTCGTGGCGATTGCCGGCGAATGATTCTGCCGCCGTCTGGGCCCCACATCGCCGACACATTCCGGAGCTTGACGCCATGTCGCTAACCGACTCGACCACCACCTGGACGACCGAGGACGCGACCGAGTTGTACCGGATCGATCGCTGGGGCAACAATTACTTCTCGATTGGTGACAGCGGCAACCTACTGGTTCATCCTGGAACCGGGCCTGACCAGTCGATCGATCTCAAGGATTTGGTCGATCGATTGCAACAGCGAGGCCTTCATCTCCCGATCCTGATTCGCTTCAACGGGATCCTTCGCCACCGTCTGCAGGAACTCCGCGACGCATTCCAGTTGGCGATCGATGACCATCAGTATCAGGGGCGGTATCGATGCGTGTTCCCGATCAAGGTCAACCAGCAGCGAGAGGTGGTTCAGCGAATCATTCAGTATGGAAGCGAATTCGGATTCGGTCTCGAAGCGGGCAGCAAACCGGAATTGTTGGCCGTCGTCGCGATGACCGATCCTCAGATGCCGATCATTTGCAACGGCTTCAAGGACGACGGGTTCATTCAGATGGCAATGTTTGCCCAGCAGATTGGTCGCACCGTCATCCCGGTGGTGGAGAAGTTCACCGAACTCGAGCGGGTCGTGCGGATCGCCGCCTCGATCGGTGTTCGTCCACAAATCGGCGTGAGGGTTAAACTCGCGGCGAGCGGTGCGGGGCGCTGGAAGTCTTCAG
>JBGTCJ010000521.1:0-3848 GCA_041748895.1 Pirellulaceae bacterium | reverse complement strand
TCGGAGGACCATATACTCGCGTAAGTATCGGCGCACAAAACGAAAAAACGTCACCTGCAGCTTGGGGCCACAGGTGACGTTTTAGCGTTTCGTTACGTTTAGGGAACTGCCGAGCTTAATATTAAGCTCAGACAAGTTCCTTCTTGACACCGATCAGTGTTCGCAACCGTTCGGCGAGCAAATGCGCGTCGAAAGGTTTCTTGAACGTTTCGTTGATTGCCGAGCGATCGAAGCTCATCGGTTGGCCATCATCTGGCAACAACGCGATCAGGATGATCTCGGCGAAGTCGACATTCTTGCGAAGGTTTTGGCAGATTTGCACCGACTCGATCTTCCCGATGGAGAAGTCAACGATGATGCAATCGGGGCTAAAACTTTCCGCCTGAATTCCCGCCTCGAATCCGCTCGCGGCAACCGCAACCTTGAACGATCGCTCAGGCGGCAATTCCCGCTTGAGGTTCTCGATCAGGATCTGGTCCTGGGCGACGATCAGGCACTTGGCCATCGCTTCGTCTTCCAGGTCACCCAGAGGCATACCGTGTTCCTTGAGGAACTTAATGAGGTAGTCGCGCGGGATCCGGCGATCTTGCGATCCCGGACTGCGATACCCCTTCAAACGCCCCGAATCGAACCATTTGCTAACGGTTCTCGGAGCCACTTTACAGATCTTGGCGACCTGTCCAGTTGTGAAGACCTTCATTTCAGGTGCTCCCAAACGCCTCGTTGATTCTTCTCATGACCGATGGTGCGTCGGAACCCATCAGTCTGTCGGCCCCCTGGTTGTTCTCGTCGTTCTGGTTCCCCGGTGGTCGCTGCCGACCGGCTCGCAAAGACACACCGAAATGCGTCGATGGTGACCGGTGGTTCACAGACAGACTCCCGTTCGCTCCTGTACGAATCGTTCGCTGGCGGCTTGGTGGGACAAGCGTTGGCAAATTTGGACGACGATAACGGCTGGGTCGGGGCCAGCCGGTTGCGTGATGCAACGCGCTCCGGTTCGGAATCCTCGCGATGATTAAAAAAAGTAAACGGAACCATGCCTTCACCTCGGGCAACCAAGACGCTTGACGTCTTCGGCGGTGCGTTCATCGCTTGGCGAATCAAGTTCATGAATTGCCCGATTTGAATGATGGTTACCGGTGCGAAACGTATTGCCGGCCGCGTGGGTGTGTGGCCGGTGGGGAGAAGACTCGGCGCGCCGTGTCGCGGATACCCATCGGTCGAGTTGCAATCCCTTACAACCCAAACGGACGCGTGGCCACGGACGGACGCTCGCACTCAGATGACGGTCGCTAGCGACACGCATCGTGGCTGCGGCGATTCCCAGATTTCCCCCCTATCCTGAGCAACCGCTACCACCGTTACCCGGCGATCCGCCGCGAGACTGACAAGTCAGTACCGCGTCTGATCGTGCGAGAACTAGCGATCACCCGGAAGATAGTGTCGAGAAAAACCAGCGCTGTTCTTTAACCTGTTTGATTGGGAATAGTCCTCAGACGCGTTTCGATCGTAAACCGTTACAGGCCGACCGAAATATTCGTCCAAAAATCGATCGGCTGCGTCGAATAAGTGCAGCCATCAATGCGGAGGTGCGGGTCCGCTGCTTGAATCGACCGCGGAGCGTCTGGGAAGCGCCTGCCACCCGCTTGGATCTTTGGATCCGAGTGCAGCCTCTAGTGCACCAGAAGATCCGACGAGATCTCGGTCCGCTTGCCGCCGTCAACGCTCCACTGAAGACTCATCGATGATTCCCCGGCCGCGAAACGGAGCTGCTGGATGAGGATCGGATGGCGACCTTTCTGAAGACGCACGCGGGCACTGAGTTCGAACTCACCCTCGTAACCGGCATCGGCGTCGATCACGGTCGCCCCATGCAGGCGGACAATCGCTCGGTCTACCCCGCGGTAGTGGAAGTGGTACACGTCGTCCTTGGGAACCGTGAGGAAGCCTCGGTAGACGACCACCTGTCGGTGGGCATCTTCGTCAGCAATCTGCTCGTCAACCGGCAAGGGCAGATTCCAGTGCTCGGCCACGCCTTGGGCCTTCGCTTGCATGGTTCCAGTTGCGGGCACGTAGTCAAAGGGCCCCGAAAACAACTGCCAACTCAATCCGCTTGCATCCGCTGGTGAAGTGGTCGCAGCGATCGGTGTGTCATCGTAGGGTCTTGGCGCCTCGGCGTCGGGGCGTCGAAGTCGCGTGACCGCTGTCTTCATTTGTTGTTGCAACGCCGGCTGGCTCGCTCGCAAATCGTTCCTTTGGCCTGGATCGGACACGACGTCATAAATCTCGAAATCGTCCGCCTGGGACTGGATGTCGTACCGAACGCCGACGAAATTCCCCTGTCGGATCAGCTGCATCTGATTGCGTATGCGGCCCCTTCGGTCCGCCCGAAACTCGTCGTATTGCGAAGTGCGGCCATTCTGAAAGTATTCGATGTAGACCGTTGACGGTGATTGTCGGCCCTCACCAGTGAGCAGCGGGATCAGGGAAACGCCATCGCTCCGGGCGGGAATCGGTGCACCCGCCGCTTCCGCGAACGTCGGCAACCAATCCCAAAAGGCGGTCGCCCAATCACCACTTGTGCTTCCCGCCCGAATCCGCGCCGGCCAGCGAGCGAGCGCCCCCACACGCACCCCGCCCTCCCACAGGTCTCGCTTGGTTCCGTCAAATGGTCCAAAACTATTGAAAAATGTCGGTGCATACTTCTCGGGCAGATAGGACTCAAGGCTGGGCCCATTGTCTGTCGTGAACACGACCAAGGTGTTCGAGTCCAATTCGAGGTCTCGCAGCTGCGCGAATACATCACCAATGCAATCGTCGATTCGGCGAACGAGTGACGCGTACCGCTTCTGGACATCCGGCCACGCGACTTCGGGGGTCTGCGGATCGGCGTCGTGATCCCAAGTCGCGTTGGCGTAATCGGGATGGTAGTGGGAATCGGGCGTTCCCTTGGCTGTGTTGATCATTTCCCCAGGTTCACCGATCCACTGGAGCCCACCGGTGATCCCGTCGCCCATCGGGTAAGGAGCGGCGGGTAGGGTCAGCGCCGCGTGGGGAGTATCGTAGGCGAGGTACAGAAAAAAGGGCTTCTCCGGCGAACTCTTGACATGCTGCGAGAGATAATGCTTCGCCCGCGCCGTGAACAGATCGGTCGTGTAGCATCCGTCGAGCCCGTCCGACACCTCGCGGTCGTTCTCCCAAACCTCTTTCGGCCCCCTCGTGATCCCTTCCTTGGGATAGTGCTCGTGGCCGTCAACGTGGCGGATGTAACCGTAGTACTCATCGAATCCGCGCCGATTGGGGTGCGCGGGCCAATTGGGCGCCTGGCCGTCGGCTTCGCCCTGTAGTCCGTATTTCCCAATCGCCGCGGTCGCGTAGCCGGCTCGCTTCAGTACGGTTGCGAGCGTGTGATTGTTTTCGAGCGCTTTGTCAAACTGATTGTCGCGAACATTGGCATGTCCCTGATGCACGCCAAGTAGCAGCGAGGCTCTTGAAGGAGCGCAAACGGGAGCCGGACAGTAATGATGCGGCAATGTCATTCCCTCGTTAGCCATCCGATCGAGCGACGGCGTCATGTGCCAAGGCTCATGGCGATCTCCCGCCGCGGCACGCAGGTTTTGGTGAAACACGCCCACATCGCCATAGCCGAGGTCGTCCACAAGGATCATCAGGATATTGGGCTTCGTCGCGACTGGGTCGTCGGCCGGTGCTCGAGTGGCGATGTTTCCAAAGGCCAAAACAATCGTGGCGATCAGCATCCATCGGGGGACGGATAAGGGATTCATCATGGCGGCGGGAACAGGGAAAAGGGGAAAGGGAAGCAAGGGTCGAACGGGACTGGGACGACT
>JBGTCJ010000520.1:0-10387 GCA_041748895.1 Pirellulaceae bacterium | reverse complement strand
GACTGGTAGCGATCGACCGCCTTGAGCAGTTCCTGATCGCCCCGCGCTTCGGCCAGGTCAAGCAAACCTTCGGACACGCATCCGCTCTGCCATCCGAACCCCTGCAACATCACCAGACCGCGAAGTCGCCGTTCAAATTCTTCGCCGCTCGCCACGCCACTGCTGATCAGAATGTGAGGCAACTGGACCGGATCGGGAGCTGGCGTCGCATTTGCCGACGGCGCGAAGAACCACACAGGATCGGTGCCCGACAGCATCCGCAATGTCGCCCCGCCCCTTAGCACCGTCTCAGCTTGGGAGGGCGAGAGCGGTATTTCTTGCACTTGGTAAAGTCCCGCGAACCGAACCCGGAACTCGCCTACGGACTCACCCGGTGACGTCGATACCTGAATCGTGCAATCCTGGCGAACGTCGATCGAGTTGGTCAATCTCATCCGACAGATTGCATCCGCAGGCACCGGCGGCGGCTCTGGCGTTCCTCCCAACACGCTTGTCGGCGACCCCGGCGGGCCGACTACAAACGATTGCCAGCCAAATCCAACAAACCCCGTGCGCATTCCAGCAGCGGGCGCACGGTCGGGGGCGCGATCAATCGGAAGTGGGACATGGACCAGATTCCCCGCGCGGCTCTCGGTCGCTGCAGCATCGCCCAGGAGTAGCGAAAACCCGAGGCCACCGGTAGTCGCCATCCAGCGACGTCGATCCACCGCACAACTCTGCAGCACACGAGGATCAGCCGAGGACAAAATGGAGTGGTCTCGCCGCATCAGTTCTGACCTCGCCGTATCGGGTGGATGAGTTTGAATCGGTCCCATTGTATTGGCCGGTGTCACCGAAGAAGTCGTTGCTCGATGCGATCGACTCCCAGTCGAAATCGCCCCGCGGGGCGTCTCACCATCGAAACGATCAAAGTGGGCGATTACGCGCCGCTCGGCAAGACTTCGGCGAAAAATCGCGTCCAGTTCCCGTGGAGGATTCCAGCGATGTCGGATGCGGGGTAACCCCGCTTTTCGAGCAGTGTGGGAAGAATCCGCGACAAGTCGGTGTACCTGTTGAGGTCCGACGGCGTTTGTTCGTTGCCATACCCACCGTCGAGATCGGTTCCGATCCCGACGTGATTCGCATTGCCCGCCAGTTGGCAGACGATATCGATGTTCTCAACCGCCCGCTCAATGGTCGCCGTCACCGGCGTCACGTCTCGAACGTATCCGTGCTGCATCATGATCACGTCAAAGGCCATGCCGATCACTCCATCGCGGTCAATCACCGCTTGGTACTGCGCGTCGCTGAACTGACGCTGCCAATCGCTGATGCGACGAGAGTTTTGGTGGCTGGCGTGGACCCGCCCCCCAAAGTGTTCGAGCACCTGCCAGAAAGCGACATCCGAGAGGTGCGTCAGATCAACGGTCATCCCAAGCCGTTCAACGTTGCTCAGCAGCGGGATCGCATCGATCGCTAAGCCGACCTCGGTCCTCGTGCCGCCGCCGTACCGATTCGCGCCGTAATGGGTCAGGCCAATGGCTCGCAATCCGTGCTCATGGAATTCATCGATGGTATCCGGTGTCAGCACCGGGTCGGCGCCTTCCATCGTGAGGATGAAACCCAGCGGCGTCTTCGCGGGGTCCTGCCGAAAACATTCAAGGTGCTCGGAAAGCTGGTCGCATGTCTTGAGCATCCGCATCCACCCCGATCGTTCCATGGCACGGTAGTAGGCCAAATGCGAGTGCGCCACTGCGTAGCAGGCCTCGGGCGTCGTCCAGCCCATCTCGTGGTTGATCTCTTTCTCTTGACGAGCCAGTAGCGTGGTGAGGCAGACCGCGACCTCGGCGCCGCGAAGCTCGGGAAATGAGAGCGTCCCCCTGCCACGTCCCCGCTGCGTCATCCCCTGTGCCAACTCCTGGGCGCGGATATCGTCAACCGATTGGCGCAAGTCGCGATTCCAATCGATCGCATTTAGCGCCAGATCGAGGTGGGCGTCAAAGATAAGCACGTGGGGAACCTCGGCGAAGTGAATTTGGTGATATGCTTTTGCCCGACGTGGCGTGATCGCCACCATCGAAGCGATAGGAGATCGTGTCGAGGCCAGCTAATCGGGAAAGGGTCGACGAAATTGATGTCATGGTATGCCATTGCAAACGCGAGCGAAATCGCGTCACCGACACTGCTCATCTACCCCGATCGGGTTGAAGAGAATCTCAAGCGGATGATCCGGTTTGCGGGCGACCCTTCGCGCCTTCGGCCCCACGTCAAGACGCACAAGTTGCCGCAAATCATCGCCATGAAAAGGCAACTCGGGATCGACAAATTCAAGACGTCGACGATCGCCGAGGCGGAAATGACGGCTGAGGCCGGTGGTCGCGACGTGCTGCTCGCCTACCAGCCGGTTGGGCCCAACGCCCAACGGTTCGCACGGCTGATCACCGCGTTCCCCGAGACCCAGTTTTCCACGCTGGTCGACAATCCCACGACCCTCGCCGAACTCTCCTCGGTTGCCATCTCAGCCGGCGTGGAGATGACCGTGTTGGTCGACTTGAACGTCGGAATGAATCGGACCGGCATCGCTCCGGGCGCCGCCGCCGTGTCGCTTTACGAGAGCCTTCATCACAGGCGCGGGATCATCGCCGGTGGACTGCACGCTTATGACGGCCACCTCCACGATCCTGACCGATCGCTGCGGGCGCTGGGAGCTGAGGAAGTTTGGCGGAAAGTCAATGCGATGGTCGAGGAGCTTCGCGCCCGCGGCATCGACGTTCCCCGAATCGTCGCGGGCGGCACGCCGACCTCACCGCTTTTGATTCGGCATGACCATATCGAAGTGGGTGCGGGAACAACGGTGCTGTGGGACTTCGGCCAGTCCGAAACCACACCAGACCTCGATTTCCTCAACGCCGCGGTGCTTTTGGCGCGGGTCGTCAGCTGCCCGGCGGAAGGCCGAATCTGCCTCGATCTGGGACACAAGGCTGTCGCGTCGGAAATGCCCCAGCCGCGGGTCCGTTGGTTCACACTCGAGGATGCCGAGATCGAGACACACAGCGAGGAACACATGGTCCTGCGAACCGATCGCGCGGCGGAGTATCCCGTCGGCACCGTCGTGTACGGAATTCCTCGCCACGTCTGTCCGACCGTTGCGCTGCAAAGTGAAGTTTGGTGCGTTCGCGATTCAGTCGCCACGCAGCGATGGCCGGTGGTCGCAAGGACCAGGTGCATCACGATATGACCACCGCGGTTTCGCAAACGGCGACGACCGTTCGCTATCGCGTGATTGCCGTGAGCATCGCGATGGCCTTCATGCTCTATTTGGATCGCGTTTGCCTGGGCGAAATAGTCAAGGACGAAAATTTTCGCAGCGACTTCGGCGCGTCCAAGGAGGAACTCGGCAGAGTCCTCGGCGCGTTCTTCTTCACGTACGCGCTGTTTCAGGTTCCCGCAGGCTGGGCCAGCGATCGGTTTGGCGCTCGAAGAATGCTTCCCTGCTACATCGTGCTTTGGTCGCTGATGACGGGAATCACGGGGTACGCGTCGACGCTCACGGCACTGCTTCTCGCCCGCTTAGCGTGCGGCGCCGCGCAGGCCGGTGCCTACCCGACATCCGGTGGTGTGATTCGGCAATGGTTTCCGCTGGTTCGGCGAGGCATCGCCAGCGGTTGGGTCAGTCTCGGCGGTCGGCTCGGGGGAACCCTCGCGCCTTACCTGACGGCGCTGCTGATCGTGGCGTTGGGGAATTGGCGGAGCGTATTGATCTCGTATTTCGCCGTGGGGATCGGCGTCGCGCTGCTCTACTGGTGGATCGTTCGCGACAAGCCCGAGCAGCACCCGGCGGTCAATGCCGAGGAACGGCAATGGATCGGCGAGATACCTGCTTCGCAGCGCCCCACGCTACGCGAATTCTTTGGCATGTTGCTCGCCTGCGTTCTCAGCCGATCCTTGTGGTTTAACTCGTTTTCCCAGTTCGCGATCAATGTCGGTTGGGCGTTTCTGATCACCTGGCTGCCGAGCTACTTGTCCGATTCGCATGGCGTTGCCGCCGTGACGGGGGCAACGATGGTGACGCTGGTGCTGGCTTCAGGAATGCCTGGGCAATTGATCGGTGGTTTGCTGGGCGACCGCGCGGTGTTGGCGATTGGACTGCGTTGGGGTCGCGTTCTGGTGCCATCGATCGCCCTGGCAATCGCCGGTTGCGCCTACATCACGTGCCTTTCACTGAGCTCGGTCTGGTTGATCGTGGCCTGTTGCGCGGTCGTCTCGATCATGACCGATATCGCCAACCCCTCGACGTGGGCTTTCATGCAGGACGTCGGCGGTCGCAGCACCGCCGCGGTCTTCGGATGGGCTAACATGTGGGGCAACTTCGGTGCCGCATCCAGCGCGATCCTGGTTCCCTACTTGATGAAATGGGGTGAGGCGAGCGGGCGCGGTCAAGACTTGGTCTTCATCGTCTGCGGATCGGCATTCTTCGCCGCATCCATCTTGACGCTCGGGATGAACGCCACACAGAAGGTACAGAGTGATTGATCTTCCTTCTCGCCACGGGAGTGCGACGAAGGACACGGGGTTAGCATGAGCTAATCCCAAATTTGCAATACCAGCATCTAACCCATGAGTGTCATCGATGATTCAACCGACATGTGGTTCCATCAAATCACGCTTAGCGGCGGGAAAACGTGTCAATGTTTTTTCGATCGGTGCGATCCCATCGCCCAAACTTGTTGAGCTTGCGGCACTCGTTGGTGGCTATCACGCGATCTGGATCGACGAGGAACACGCGGCCGTGAGTCAGCAGGATATCGAGTGGTTGGCGATGGCCTGCCGCGCGGTCGGTATTGACAGTTACGTTCGTTTGGCCCCGCTTAGCTACGCGGCTGTGATGCGTCCGCTCGAAGCCGGCTGTGGCGGGATTATGGCGGCGCAGGTCCGTGGTGTCGAAGAGGTCCGGCAGGTGGTCAGCTGGTTCAAATACCCACCGCTGGGTCAACGAGGCCTCAACCTCAGTAACGTCGAAGCCGATTACGGGACGGTTCCGATGAAGGACCACGTCGAGAGGGCAAACGACGATCGTTGGTTGAGCGTTCAGATCGAAACGCTCGAGGCACTCGACTGCGTCGATGCGATCGCTGCGGTCGACGGGGTGGATCATTTATTCGTTGGCCCCGCCGACTTGAGTGTTTCACTTGGCGTCCCGGGAGAATTCCTGCATCCCAAATGTGTCGCCGCGCTCGAGCGAGTCTCGGCGGCCGTGTCCTCCGCAGGCAAGAGTTGGGGGATTCTCGCACGAGGCATCGAGCACGCAACCGTTTGTCAGGACCTCGGCTGCCGACTTTTCGCCTACGGAAACGAGCTGGCAGTAATCATCGCGGGGCTCCGCGCTCAGAAATCGCAATACAATGGTGTTTTTGATCGCGAATAGGCCTCCAGCGCAATCAACGGATCGCGGCGGCGGGTAGCTCGGTGCCGATCCCATCGTCCATTGGCATCGTATCCTTTTCGATACCGGTCTCACGCATCAGTTGGTCGAGCTGCTGGTGAAGCTCAGCAACCAGTGCGGTGTGCGACGGATCAGCAATCAAGTTGGTCGATTCCTCGGGATCCGCCTCAAGGTCGTAGAGTTCGGCCATGTGACGATCATCACCGCCGTCGCCATGCGGGTAGCGGATGTACTTCCAACGGTCCGTTCGGATCGCGCGAACGTTGGGTGTGTAGGGAAATTGCTTCTCGTAGTTGTAGTGATAGAACCATGCGTCGCGCCACCCGTCATCACCCTGAGTGACCATCTGACGAATCGAGCGGCCATGGATACCCTCGAGTGGTTCGGCGGAGCACAGATCGAGCACGGTTGGCGCGACATCGACCGTGAGCACTTGCTGGGCGACCCGCTTGGGGCCATCGGGCGTCAACTTCGGATAACGAATGATCATCGGGATCCGAATGCTCGGCTCGTGGGCCGTGCGTTTGTCGATCATCCCGTGCTCACCCTCGAGGATGCCATTGTCACCCATGAAGATGAAGACGGTGTTGTCCAGTTCGCCTCGTTCGCGGAGCAGTTTCACGAGTCGGCCGACGCTGTCGTCCACCGAGAGGATGGTGCCCCAGTAGCTGCGAACCATCTGCGCGAAGTCAACAACGGCTTCGGCCTTGTCGTTGGGAAACGACTTGCGGTAATCGAACAGCGGGCCGTAGATCCCATGCCACGTCGGTAGACGCTCACGAATCCAGGCCGGTTTATCGCTCAGATTGTACGCCGAGTGCGGGTAATTGACTTCGACGCGATCGAAGGTGTGCTCATACTTCGGTTCGGGAAAGTAGAAGCTGTGAGGCGCCTTGTGCCCGAGCATCAGCAGGTACGGGCGATCGCTCGACTGCTCACCGATCCACTGCTCGGCCATGTCCGTCACGACCGTCGTGTAGTAGCCATTGACGACGCGCCGATCGGTCCCATTGAAGTTGAACTCGGTGTCGAAATACTTGCCTTGACCCTTGTGAGTCACGAAGTGATCGAACCCTGGTCGAGGGTTGTCATTTTCCTCACCCATATGCCACTTGCCGAGGTAAGCCGTCGAATAACCCTCGGCCTGAAGCCGCATCGGAAAGCTCTCTAACGACGGCGGGTATTCAATGAAATTGCTAGTCACCCCGTGGGCATGGGCGTACAAGCCACTGATGATCGACCCGCGGCTGGGCGAGCAAAGGCTTGTCGTACAAAACATGTTGTCAAAGAAGAGCCCCTCGCCGGCGAGCTGATCGATGTGCGGTGTCTTGAGGTGCGGGTGGCCCGCAAAGGAAAGCGCGTTCCAGCGAATGTCGTCACACAGCACCAACACGACTTTGGGTCGATCGGCCGCCTTCGCCATGCCGGCTAAAGCGATCATCACGCACAACGCGAGTGATGGCAGAACTCCGACAAATCGGAAACGACGCCCAACGAAGAAAAAATGGCTGGCCAGAGATATGCCGGCTATCGGTTGGCGAAGGTCGCTCATGAATCTCTCGTTGATGGCAGGTTTCGATACATCCACGTACCCACAAACGAGTGTCGGGGTCGCCTGAGTTAGGATTTATCTTAACTCAATCCGATCCCCGACAGGCGTGGGTCACGCGTCTCTCAAGAACGCTGCCGAATCCACTGGTCGTGCTCAGACCACAACCCGGCCGAGTCGCCGACGAGCGCGGAAGGCGCCAATACCGCCAATCAATCCCAGCAGCGCGAGCGAAGACGGCTCAGGAACCGCCGTAGCGCTGAAGCTGAAGTTATCGATCGCCAGTCCGTCGTCCTGACCAGTGATGTCATCGATCGTCCAGCGGAGAGCAAGCGACTGGCCGGGAAGCCAACCGAGCCCAGACAAAACACCAGTGCGAAATGCTTGGTTTTCTGCGAGGTTCCCATCGAGTGCGATTTCAGAGGCACTCACGCTTGGAGCAACCGGTGAAACGAAATTCAGGTCCGTATTGGTCAGGATAACCAGATCTCCATTGATCGACGAACCGATTCCGTATTCGAACGTCAGCGTGTTCGGTTCATTGTTGCCCAACCGCCAATGCTCACCAGTGAACGCAACGGTCGCTGAGTCGATCGCGAATCCGGTGTTGTTGGTGAGGACCACGCCGAATCGGCTGACCTGATTACTCGTTGGCAGCGCACCAAGTGCCCGATCAGAACTCCCCGTGGTTCCGAAGCTGACCACTCCTCGACCCGATCCGCCCGCGAGGCTGCCATCCTGTGCTCGGAACTCGGTGTTGTCGCTCGATCCATTTGGGTTGGCTAGGTACCATCCATCCATCCCGGTAATGGGGAAATCTGTCAAATCGCTAAACGCGTGAGGTCCTTTACCCGTCAGCGTTTGACTTCCCTCGGAGGGGAGACTGTCGAAATCCTGTGTGTAAGTGCCGCCCGTGAAGCTGACCGTTGCCGCGTTGACCGAGCCAACGAGCGCAGCCATGCAGCCGACGAGCGTAAACCTAAAAACTGAAACCTTCATGACTAAAAACCCAGGAGGAGACGAACTAGCGTACTTTGCCGATTGGGCGAGATCTTAGCCCGCGCACCGCCGGAGCGACTGGCTCGGATGGTAAAGATTTGATGAAGTTTTGAGTCCAGCGAACGAATCGTGAACAAGCAAAGAATTTTTAGTTAATTATTGGAGATCGCGAATCAACGTGGCTTGGCCCGCACGATTCAATCGCTGCACGAAGGGCCGACTGTCGGACTGCCGCGCTCAGATTAAACTCCGATAGAACCGTCCCGTCCTCCCGTTATGGATCCAATCCAGATGGCGCCCCAATCCGAAGATCCCGCCTCACAAATCATTCATCTGACCGGCAAGTTGTTGCAGGCCATCTTTAGCGGCGATTGGGAGACATACACCGCCATCTGTGCCGACGACATCACCGCGATCGAACCCGAGGCTCGCGGCCATCTCGTTCAGGGACTCGCCTTTCACCGCACCTATTTTCCCAAAGATGACGTGATCACGCCCGAAACCCAGATGCCGACGATCACGATCAGCAGCCCACACGTCCGCGTGATGGGTGATGCCGCACTGATCGCGTACGTGCGATTGGTCCAGGTGACCGACTTGTCGGGCGAAATCGTCACGAAGGCATCTGAAGAGACCCGCATCTGGCAGCGCATCGCTGGACAGTGGAAGCACGTCCACTTTCACCGCTCGCCGCTCTGACAACGACGTAGAGATCGGTCCAGTGACCTTGATTCGTCCTCGGCAGAGAATGTGCTAGACAGCGTGACGAAGCGGACGACCTTGTACACCCGCAAGCAAGTTTTCGGCGCTGATCGCCGCCATCGCATCACGCGCTTCTCGGGTCGCACTACCGATGTGCGGCAGGATGATGCAGTTCTCAAGTGCCAGTAGCGGATGACCGCCAGGCAGCGGCTCGGGGTCGGTCACATCGAGCCCGGCGGCGAAAAGTTTTCCCGTCGACAAGGCCTGGTGAAGCGCGTCCTGGTCGACGACAGGGCCGCGCGACGTATTGATCAGGATCGCCGACGGTTTCATCAGCGCGAGCGCCCGATGGCCAATCAAACCCCGCGTCTCGTCGGTTAAATCGGTGTGGACCGAAACGAAGTCAGCCCGTCGCAGCACCTCGTCGAGCGGGAAGTGACGCGCCGTCGGCACGCCGGGGACCACTTTCTCACTTCGCGAACTGAACAACACCTCCATTCCCCACCCGCCATGCAGCCGCCGAGCCACCGCGGCGCCGATCCGCCCCATCCCGATGATACCGACGGTTCTCCCAACCAAGTCGCAGCCGAGCCAACCGGTCGGTTCCCACGTTTTCCAGCGTCCCTGGCGGACCTCGTCGCTCGCCGACTTAAGGTGCCGAGCTGCGGCGAGCAACAGCGCCACCGCAATATCGGCCGTCGCATCGGTCAACACTTCGGGCGTGTGCCCCACGGCGATCCCTCGTCTGGCAGCCTCGGCCAGGTCAATGTTGTTCACGCCGACAGCAAAGTTGCTGACGACCTTGAGCTGCGGTCCAGCGGCGTCAAAGAATTCCGCATCGACGCGATCGCTGAGCATGGTCAATAGGCCCTCACAGCCACGTGCCCGCTCCAGTAGCGATTGACGATCCGGCGGCATCGGTTCAGCCCAGAGGTCACAATCGGTCGCCGCGAGGATCGGATCGAGACCGCGCTGCGGGATTCGTCGCGTCACAAAGACTCGAGGCTTGGTCGATGAAGTGGGGTCGGTCATGTCAGTGTGTCGATGGTGCGGCGATGCGGCGGATCCAATCGTCGTTGCCCACGACGTCGCTGAAAAACATCTGCTGAGAAACCAAAATCGCCTCATGGAGATCGGGCGCCGACACTTTCCCGGCGCTGTTTTCAACCGCGAGCGTACCCGTCGCGTCGCGAAGGAATTCGACCTTGAATCCGCGATGGAAGGCTTCACGGGCCGTCGTGTCACAGCAGATCTGCGTCATGTATCCGGCGATCGTCACGGTATCGATACCTTGACCGCGGAGAAATGACTCAAGTGCCGTGTTGGTAAATGCTCCGGGCAACTGCTTGTCAATCAAAAGATCATGGGGCCGCTGCTGGACCTCGGCTCTGAGTTGCCAAGCCGGTGAGTCTTTTCGAAAAATCGGTGACTCGGGATCGCTCTGGTGATGCCGGATCACGACCGTGGGAATACTACTCTCGTGAGCGGCATCCATCACCCGTAAAATATTCTCGAGATGCCCCGCGGGATGGCTGATCGGCAAAGCCCCGTCGAAGTATTCATTCTGAACATCGATCACCAAAAGCGCGCGGTTCATAAACTCTCACCAGCTAAAGACACGCCTTGTCGAGAGTCGACGCAAATGCCGACTCCGCGAGACTGAAGGTTAACGCATCACGTGCCGATCGCAAGCGGCATCAGGCACTCTTCCGCGC
>JBGTCJ010000519.1:0-3113 GCA_041748895.1 Pirellulaceae bacterium | reverse complement strand
CAATGGCCTGCTGGCAAGCCCGCTGAGCTGGCGGAAAGGATGACAAACGCCCACGCGATCGCCAAATTGTAGACCAAAAATCGTTCGGGACCCAGTGCGATCGGATCCCTCATACCAGCCGTAAGCGCAAGCGACCGGACCGGTGAGGATCGTTTTCTGTCCGCATGCTCGCGCATGGCGGCTCGTATGGTCTCCAGCGACCGGACCTCTCATACCAGCCGTAAGCGCCAGCGACCGGACCGGTGAGGATCGTTCTCTGTCCGCATGCTCGCGCATGGCGGCTGATATGGTCTCCAGCGACCGGACCGACCGTATCGGCTAACGTCTGATGAAATCAGACTCTATCGAGCTAACGGATCGCGCTCATGTAGAAGCTAAATATGCGCTGCTGGTCCCCATCGGCCTTGGTGACGGGATAGGCGAAGTCGAACGCCAACGGGGCGGGGCCGAGCATCGGGATGGCAACGCGAAGTCCCAAACCGGGAGCAACGCGGAAATTCTCCTTGTTGATTTCGATGTCCCGCTCAACAGTTCCGAAGTCGACGAAAGCGACGCCACGAAACGCATCGTCGGCCGTGATCGGGAACATGTACTCGAGCGTATTGAGCCACTGAAATCGTCCACCCACCTGAACCCCGCTCTCGACCGGACTGGCACCGCGAAAATCGAATCCGCGGATCGTCGAATAGCCACCGGCAAAGTAGTTTTCAAACAGGGGCGTCTGATCGCCGCTGAAGCCCAACCGACTGCCGAGAGTCAACGTTTGCTTGCCCGATCCGTCGGCCCGCTGAGCGACCAATAGATAATTGCGATTCTCGACCTCGAACCGGGAGTAGTCGAAATCGCCAAACACTTTTTCATATCCGAACTCGAAGAAGTGTCCCTCGCTCGGCATGAATGGACTGTCGCGTGTGTCGTGCGTCAGCCGGAACTCGCCGGTGTAGAGTTCGTTGTCCCCAAGCACGTTGTCGAGTGCGGCAACCCCCGCGACCCGCGGGTTGCTGATGTCCACATTCTGTCCACCGATTGCCGTGGTCAACGAGAGATCGGGCGTGACGCGATAGCCGAAGCTGACACGCCCGCCAAGTCGTTCCTCATCGTAATCTTGGTACCGACGATCGTAGAGGAAGCCTGAGACGCCAAAGCTGATCGGAAGGTATCCGAATAGATTGGGATCCGCAAAACTCGCGGTGTAACGCTTAAAGCGTGAGCCGGGAACAGCCTCCAAACGCAACGTCTGGCCGGCTCCACGAAACGCCGTTCCGCTCGCCAAGTCTTGGAAACTTCGGGGCCACCGCGTGATGTCAAAATTTCGCTCGTCAATTGTCAACTGTCCCGTCACTCCGGCATCGCTGTTGACCGCACCACCGACCATGATGCGGCCGGTTCTTGCCGGATACCCTGTGATCTCGAGGTCGGCGGTTCGCGTGTTGGGTACGAATACGGGTGGCGCCGACGGGATGCCGGCGTAGGGGTCGTTCGTGGCGGAGGGGTCACCATAGAAGGGCGCCCCCAGCGACGGGTCGCCATAAAGGATCGGTCCCGAGGGTGAACCGAGCGACGGAGGCATCGAGGGCTGCGATGGGATCACCGCGGTGCCGGCCGGTGGAAGTGGAAGCGATGCGGGAGGCTGAAATGTGGGTTGAGGCTGGAACGTTGCGGGGGGCTGCGGTGCCGGGATCACGTTCGGCGGAGGTGGCGCCGGATACGTACCCGAAGGAAACGGTGGCGCCGGCGCAGGCAATTGGTAGACCGATGGCGGCTGGTAAGTCGGCGGCGCCTGATAGCCCGTCGAAGGTGTCCCCGGTGCAGCCGTCCCAGGGGGCGGTGGCGCCGGGTAGGTGCGCGGGTACTGGCGTGCCACGTAACGCTCGCCGGCCAGTCCTGCAGAATCGACGGGGATCAAACTACCTTCGGAGGGTGTCGCAAGCTCGGTCGTCGATGCGTTTTCGATCGGAACGCTCAGAGCCGCATACTCGGGAGGATCTTCGGGCAACGGAACGATCCCGGGCGCAAGCTGCGCACAACCGCCGACCCATGTCAGCAGAAGTCCGACAAGGCTTGTGTAATGGCGGCCCAGTGAGCTGCGAGTGACGGTCATGAAGACGGTATCCGTACCGATGGATCAGAGAACACAGAGCATTTCAACTAAACAATTTCGCAATCCGGCGGAAAGGTCAACTCGGACCTTCCTCACGACGAACGGTCCCTAGTAGTCATCACCACCATCGCCATCATCGACGGGGATCACTTTGATATCCGGAGGCGGTGCGATGGCTGGGTTGTTCTCCAGCAAACTCAGCCGTTCGATCCGCCTGCGATTGAGCTCGAGTGTCCGCCGATTGATGTATTGATCCTCGACCAGGTCGATCTGATTGAGCAGGGTCGTGTCCTTCATCAGGTCAGGTGCCCCGTCGATGTTGACTTGAATGTTACGAATCTTCCATCGATCGCCCTCTTCAATCTCATAAACGAGGTCGACCAGATTCGCCTCATCTCGCATCACCGTTCGCGGTTTGACCTCGGCATAGATGAAACCCAAGTCGCCGTAGCCGTAGATGATCTCGCTAATGTCCTTTCTCATGAGTGTCCCATCGAAGGCATCGCCGGGCTTGAGGAGCAGCCGCTCCATCAAGGTGTTGACTTCCACGAATCGGTTCCCAAGGATCCGAATGTCGTTGACCTGGTACCGCTGCCCCTCGTTGATGCGAAAGACAACCGCATTTGAATCGCCTTCCACGCCGCGTACGGTTTGCACGGCGACCTGGTTGAATCCTTCCTCTTGGTAGTACTCAACCAATCGCCGGCGGGCTGATTCGATCGAAAACTCACTCAGAGGATCGCCATCGCCGATCCCCGCGCGACCCTTCAACTCGCGTTCATTGACGCCGCGGTTGCCGTGAAAGTGGACCCGAGAGATCGTTGGCCGTTCGCGGACTTGAAACCGAACGACCATTCCTGCGGGCGTCTCCTCCAATCGGTAGGTGACGTGCTCAAACGCCCCCATGTCGTTGAGCCGCCGAATGTCCGCCAGCACCGTTTCGTAGTCGTAGAAGCGATCCTTCCGCGTCTGAAGCTGCTGAAAGATCCGCTCGGTTCCGACCTGAGCGTTG
>JBGTCJ010000518.1:0-10990 GCA_041748895.1 Pirellulaceae bacterium | reverse complement strand
GGCGATGCACAACTATCACGCCGCGTACAACCGGCTGCCCGAACAAGCCACTCGAGACGACGATGGGAACCCGCTGCTCAGCTGGCGGGTAGCGATATTGCCGTTCATTGAGCAACAGGAGCTGTACCAGCAGTTTCGAATGGACGAACCGTGGGACAGCGAGCACAACCGGACGCTGATCAAAAAAATGCCGGACGTCTTTCGCCATCCCTCCAGCAACGCCCCGGCGGGTGAGACCGTTTATCAGGTGATCGCCGGCGAGCAGATCGGATTTCGCCGCGATCGCCCGACCAGTTTTCGAGAAATCCTCGACGGCTTATCCAACACGATCATGGTGGCGGAGATCGAAGACGAGTTCGCGGTTCCCTGGACCAAACCCGACGACGTTGAGATCGATCAAGACGACCCGTGGCCCAAGCTGGGCGGTCACAATCAAGACGGTGTGCAGGTCCTGTTCATGGACGGAGCCGTGAAGATTATCCCGTACTGGTTGGAGCCCGAGAAACTGTGGCACCTGATGACCCGCGCCGGAAGTGAAGTCGTCGAAAGATTCTGACCCGTCACGTGCAGCAGGTGGCGATCAGAACTCGACCACCATCTTGTCTTCGGCGACCGTCGCGTCTGCGAAGGTCGCCCGCGCTCGGGCGATGTCGACCGGATCCTCATCACACGCCAAGGGACTGATGTGGGTCAGGAGCAGTTTTCGAACCTTCGCGTCTCGGGCGATCTCGGCTGCACGCGTCGTCCAGCAGTGTCCGGTCTGCAGGGCCCATGCTTGTTCGTGATCCTGAAAGTAGCATTCGTGCATCAGCAGGTCGGCGCCGTGCATCCACTGTCGCGCTTCGGGAGAGGCGTCGCCCGTCGTATCCGTGGCATAGATCAACGTTTTGCAAGGTGAGTCCGAAGCGGCCCACTTCAATCGATACGCGACCGAGCCGCAGGGGTGATCTTGTCTCATCCAATCGACGCTGACCTGGCCGCAATTACCGACGACGAACGACGGATGAGGATCAATCTCGTGCCACTTCACTTTGAGCGGAACGGGAAACACGAGTTCATCAAACAAGTGAGTGCGAATCGCGTGCAGTTTCTCGGCTTCGCCCCACACACGGACCTCGGGCACCGGGTGCTGGAACAGGATATCCAGCAGGAAAGTGAGCCCAGCGATGTGATCGAGGTGAGCGTGAGAAAGCAGGATATCCAGCTGGTCGGTTTGAATCAGCGGAGCGAGCCGAAAAATTCCAGTCCCCGCGTCGAGCACGATCCCGTCGGCGGGCAAAAAGTAGCACGAAGTGTGCCGCGTTTCGCTGGGATGATACCCGGTCGTGCCTAAACAATGAATTTGCATAGGCACAGTTTGACTAAGCTGCGTGGGGTCTGCAATCACGCGTCAGGAGACGACTTTCCAGCGTTACACTCGATCAGCTGACCTGCCGCCGAGCCGCGGTCAACTCGGCCTGGCTCGCCGGCGTTTCGCGGAGCAGTTTCGTGTATTCGTCGACCCCTTCCTGTTCATCGGCGAGGATATCCTCGAGGAAAATCACGAGCGGTTTGTTCCCCTCCGCCATTTCGATTGCCTGCGAGTACATCTCGACGGCCTTGGATTCGAAGGCCAAGCTGAACTCGAGAATCTCACGAATGTCTCGCGACTGCTTGACCTCGTTTCGCACCACGCTCGGGACACCCCCGAGTGCGACGATCTTGCTACCGAGTAATTTGGCATGGCCGAACGATTCCTTGGCATCGTCCAAAAATTTGTCGGCGTAAACCTCTCGCCAAATCCCCTCGACGATGAATCCGGCTTGGGAGTACTGAGCCACTCCGGTCCATTCGTGCTTGAGGATTTCGTTGAGATGACTGATAACGGCTTCGCGATCCATGGTGATTCCCTAACTTCTTGATCGAGGGCTACGGCGGGTTCTCAGTGGCGAGCGAATGGCTCACCCATTTGCCGACCCTACACTTCGAATTGTATCGACACTAGACAGGGGTCGGAATGGCAGAGGCCGCCGGGGTCGCACTGGCAACGCGCTGAAGGATCTCACAGGCCTTTTCGACTTGTTCGAGTGAAACGTCGAGATGCAGTACCAAACGAATGGATTGTGGGCCAATGGCAAAGCAGAGCAGCCCGTTCTCCTTGAGCGATTGGACGAACGCCGCGGCGGTCCCCCAATCCGGCGCGATGGCGACGGCGACGATGTTGGTATCGATCGACTCTCCAACCAGACTCAGGGAATCGCACTGCGTCACCGCCTCACCGATCAATTGGGCATGATGGTGATCTTCGACCAGACGGTCGCGGTGATGCTCGACCGCATGCAGGGCACCTGCGGCGATGATCCCCGCTTGCCGCATGGCGCCGCCGAACAATTTTCGGGCTCGTCTGGCTTCGGCGATGAACGCCGCGTTGCCCGCAAGTGCAGAACCGACGGGCGCACCCAAACCTTTGCTGTAGCAAACGCTCAGCGAGTCGAACGGGCGAGCCAGTTCCTCCTCGGTCAGTCCGGTCGCAGCAGCCGCGTTCCACAGCCTGGCGCCGTCCAGGTGCGTTTTGAGACCATGGTCGTGAGCCCAGCGGCAGATTGCCACCACCGAGTCCTGCGGCTGGATCCGACCACCGGCACGATTGTGCGTATTCTCGAGCGACACCAAACGCGTGCGAACCTGATGATCGTTTTCGGGTCGAATGAGGTGTCGGAGTTGGTCGACGTGAAGCACGCCGTTTTTTCCCTGCACCGTTTTCGCAACCACCCCTGATAGTTGGGCGAACGCGGCCTGTTCCCAGTTGTAAATGTGGCAATCCGCTTCGCAGATAAATTCCGAACCGCGATCACAATGAAGGCGGATCGCAATCTGATTGGTCATCGATCCACTGGGCATGAATATCGCCGCTTCCTTTCCAAGGATTTCGGCGGTCAATCGCTCGAGGCGATCAACGGTCGGATCGACATCGATCACCGCATCACCGACGACGGCATTGGCGATCGCCTGACGCATAGCCACGGTGGGGTGGGTCACAGTGTCGCTGCGAAGATCGATCATCGTCATGGGTGGTAATCACGCGGAAAATTTTGGCTTGCCGGACCGCTTGGCCCACTCGGAAAGTACCGGGTAACCAAGTTTAACGTAACGTCGTACACTGTGCTGCATGACCACCACCGCCCGAAATTTGCAGATTCCACGCATCGACGCACGGGACGACGTCCAGGCGGCCGATTTTCTTGCTTCGCTCAGGAATCTGCTCAGCCCTCGCGGTGATGTGGTCAGCCCGCGGGGTCGGGCACTCACCGAGGAAGTCTTTGGCAGTCCGCTCACGCCGGTCGAAGTCGTTGAGGCAATCTGCAACGACATTCAAAGGGGTGGATCTGAAGAACTGCTCCGGTACACGGCCGCTCTGGACAAGGTGACGCTCGGCCGCGGGCAAGTTCGTGTTCCGGCCGAGGAGCTTGCTCGGGCGCACGCGGCCCTTGACAGCGACCTGCTCGATTCGATCCGGCGCATTCGAAGTCACATCGAGACATTCCAACGAGCCATTTTGCATCGCGACGTGACGATCAACCCATGGCCTGGTGTAACGCTCACTCAAAGGTACGTGCCGCTCAGACGGGTCGGCGTTTGCGTGCCGGGTGGCGCGGCGGCGTATCCCTCGACCGTCCTAATGACCGTCGTGCCGGCCCAGGTCGCCGGGGTCCGCGAGATTACGGTCGTCGCACCGCCAACGCCATTCGGAGCGTACAACCAAGTGATGCTTGGCACTTGCCACGAGCTTGGTGTGACCGAAGTTTATCGAGTCGGAGGCGCGCAGGCTGTTGCGGCGATGGCCTACGGATGCGACGAGATTGCCGCGGTCGACAAGATCGTCGGCCCCGGAAACCTGTTCGTCGCTTTGGCCAAGAAACACGTCTTCGGTGTGGTGGACATCGACTCATTCGCGGGTCCGAGCGAGGTGATCGTGATCGCCGACGAGACGGCCAATGCCGACCACGTCGCCGCGGATCTTTTGGCGCAGGCCGAGCATTCGCCGGGATCGGCAATTCTGATCACTTGGGATCCCGATCTGCTCGAAGCCGTCAATCAATCACTTGGCCGGCAGGTTGAAACGCTCCAGCGCTGTGAGTTGACAGTCGACAGCCTCGAAGCGTTTGGTGCTTTGGTGCTGGTACGCGATGGTGACCAGGCCTGTCGAGTGACCGATCAATTCGCCCCGGAGCACCTTCACATTCAGACTACCCGACCTCGAGAGATGGCAGCCAAAATTCGAAATGCGGGGGCGACCTTTCTTGGCCCCTACACCCCCGTGGCACTGGGTGACTACGCGGCGGGGCCGAGCCACGTGCTTCCCACGGGAGGTACGTGTAGCTGGGCCGCCGGGCTCTCGAGCAACAGTTTTCTTCGCGCGAGCAGCATGACCGAATTCGACCAGTCGGCGCTGGCGACCATCGCCGAGGATGTTCAGAAATTGGCGGCGCTCGAGGGGCTGACGGCACACGGCCGGAGCGTCTCCATTCGGCTCGCTCGCTGAGGCCATCGTTTTCATCTCCATCGCATTCTCGCAGCTCTACCTCTGAGTAAATTTTGGACCATCCGTCTTCTACCTTGCGGTTTCGATCAGCGCTGCAGCAGATGCAGCCCTACACACCGGGCGAGCAACCGCGTGGTGAAGAATTGGTCAAGCTGAACACCAATGAGAACCCTTACCCGCCCTCGCCAGCTGTCGTGCGCGCGATCTGCGATGCCGCCTCGGGGCCGTTGAACCGCTACCCCAGCCCGATGGCCGAGGGATTCCGGATTGCGGCCGCTGAGCGACTGGGGCTGCCGGGTCCCCAGTGGATTCTCGCCGGCAACGGCAGCGACGAGATCCTGACACTTCTGGTTCGCGGGTTCGTTGGCGAGCGGCAGCGGCTAAGGTTGCCTTACCCGAGTTACATCCTTTACCGAACGCTTGCCGACATTCAGGGTGCCGCGTGGGAGCAGGTCCCTTTTGAACCGGACTGGCGGTTGCCCGCAGCTTTCGGAGAAGCAGACGACGATTTGAGGCTGGTCTTTCTCCCGAATCCCAATAGCCCCAGTGGCACGATGCTCCCGCCCGAGGATGTGGCGGTGCTGGCGGCCACGCTCGATTGCCCGCTGGTCGTCGATGAGGCCTATGTCGATTTTGCCGAATCCCACTGCCTCGATTTGGTGCGGGCGAACGAGCGAGTGCTGGTGACCAGGACTTTCAGCAAATCGTACGCCCTGGCGGGACTCCGTTTTGGATACCTGGTTGCGCAACCTCACGTGATCGCCCAACTCGCCAAGATCAAGGACAGCTACAACTGCGACATGCTCTCCATTGCGGCGGCGACGGCGGCGATCGGCGACACCGCCTGGTTGGCCAACACAAAGTCGAAGATGCTGTCCACGCGATCGCGGATGGAAGAGGTACTCGGGCGAATCGGGTTTGACGTCACGCCGTCGCACGCCAATTTCGTCTGGTGCAGGCACCCTCGCGGGGGCCACCGCGAAATGTATGAACATTGCAAGGCAGGTGGATACTTGATTCGCTACATGAATTTCCCGGATTGGGGCGATGGGATCCGGATTTCCGTCGGCACGGACGATCAAGTCGATCGGTGCTGCGATCTTTTGAGGCAGTGGTTGGAGTGAACTGACATGAATCGTAGTGCGACGATCGATCGAAAGACCAATGAGACCGATATTCGTTTGTCACTCGTCCTGGACGGGAGCGGCGCGGGATCGCGAGACTCGGGAATCGGGTTTCTCGATCACATGCTCGATCTCTTCGCCAAGCATTCGATGGTCGATTTGACGGTCAAAGCGGTTGGCGATTTACAAGTCGATGACCACCACACTTCCGAGGACATTGGCATCGCTTTGGGTCAAGCCGTTGACCAGTCGCTTGGCGATCGTCGGGGCATTCGACGCTACGGCCACTACACGTTGCCCATGGATGAATGCCTCGTGACGGCGGCCGTGGACCTGGGGGGGCGATACGCATTCGAGTACCGCGTGCCGATGGCGGCCTCAAAGATCGGTACCTTTGACAGCGAGTTGGTGGAGCATTTCTGGCAATCTTTCGCCGCCAATGCGAAGTGCAACCTGCACCTTTTATTGCATCATGGCCGCAACGCTCACCACATCTCCGAAGCCGTCTTCAAGGCCACGGCACGTGCGATTCGCATGGCCGCCGAAGTCGATCCGAAGTGCGTCGGCATTCCCAGCACCAAAGGCGTGCTCTGATCGCGCGGGGCCATGCGGCCCGGCCGTTCGCGCGATGGCCGGCCGATCGCGCGATGGGGAGTGTTCGTGTCTAGCTACGCGAAGCTCTCATCCGCTACGATACGTTCGTCGCACCGTTGCGGAGGTAAATGTTTGGCTCTGGCGGGGTGGCTTCTCAACTTGTGTTCGCATCGGGGAAGATTTCATGGGTCGCATTCATCGCCTCGCCGCGCTCGCCTGTGTCGTGTTGGTCGTGGGATCGGTTCAATGGTTGAGCACTGCCAACTGTGACGCTCAGGACCCGATCGCTGGTCGCCGCGAGCAACTTCGCGCCTTCATGCGGGCGAAACTCGAGCATTCGCAAAAGCTCCTTGAGGGGCTGACGATGGAGGACTATGACATTCTCGTTCGTCACGCTCAGGCGCTCAGCTTGCTCAGCCTCGAAAGCAACTGGCAGGTGTTGCAGACCGAGGAGTACATCAATCAGAGCACCGAGTTTCGTCGGGCGGCGAACGCATTGACCGAAGCTGCGCGAGACAAGAATCTCGATGGCTCCACGCTCGCCTTCATGGACGTCACCGCCAAGTGCGTGGCCTGCCACAAATACGTGCGTAAGGTCGCGAAGTAGTTGTCTGTGTGGAGGCGGGATCGGCATTCGCCGTGTCCCAGTCGCCACGAGCTAAACGCGCGGTGTCTGCTGTCGATGCTTTCCAATGGATCAGTGGTCGAAATGGATGATAGTCAGAGCGGTCGCGTGACCAAGCATTTCATTGAACAAGCGATCGAGGCGGATCTCAGCTCGGGGCGATTCTCGGGCGTCTTCACTCGGTTCCCGCCCGAACCCAATGGCTACCTCCACATCGGCCACGCCAAGAGCATCTGCCTCAACTTCGGCCTTGCCCAAAAGTACGGTGGCACTTGTAACCTCCGATTTGACGACACCAATCCGGCCAAGGAGGAAACCGAGTACGTCGAGTCGATCATGGAAGACGTTCGCTGGCTCGGTTTCCAGTGGGATGCTCTGCACTACGCGAGCGACTATTTTGACCAGCTCTACCACTGGGCAGAGAAGTTGGTGGCCGATGGAAAGGCATACGTTTGCGATCTTAGTGGTGAGCAGACTCGGCAGTATCGCGGCACGCTGACCGAGCCCGGTACCAACAGCCCCTTTCGGGACCGAACGCCCGAGGAAAACCTCCGGCTGCTGAGGGAAATGCGCGACGGCACGCATCCCGATGGCAGCCGAACGCTGAGGGCCAAGATTGACATGGCCTCGGTCAATCTCAACCTTCGCGACCCCGTGATGTACCGAATCCTCCGCGCGACTCACCATCGCACCGGCGACAAGTGGTGCCTCTACCCGATGTACGATTGGGCGCACGGCCAGAGCGATTCGATCGAGAGCATCTCATTCTCGATTTGCACCCTCGAATTTGAGAACCACCGGCCTCTCTACAACTGGTTCATCGAGAATCTCGGCATTCACCACCCTCGCCAGATCGAGTTCGCGCGGTTGAATGTCACCTACATGGTGATGAGCAAACGGAAGCTGTTGCAATTGGTCAAAGAAAAGCACGTGGAGGGCTGGGACGATCCGCGGATGCCAACCATCAGTGGGCTTCGGCGACGCGGCTTCACGCCCGAATCGATCCGAGCCTTTTGTGCCGACGTGGGCGTCGCCAAGTTCAACAGCACGATCGATATCGTGCGGTTGGAAAATGCGATCCGCGATCACCTCAATCGCATCGCCGCACGACGCATGGCTGTGCTCGACCCGGTCAAATTGACGATCACCAATTGGCCCAAGGACGCCGAAGGTCACGATGTCGTGCAGTGGGCTGAAGCGGTCAACAACCCCGAGGATCCCGACGCCGGAACGCGTCAAGTGCCGTTCTCGGGAACACTGTGGATCGAGCAGGAGGACTTCCGTGAACAGGCACCGAGCAAGTTCTTCCGTCTCAAAAAAGGCGGCGCGGTCCGATTGAGGGCGGCGTACATTATCGACTGCGTTGACGTCATCAAGGACGCCGACGGAAACGTCATCGAGATCCTTTGCACCTACGACCCTTCGACCAAGAGCGGCGACGACACATCGGGTCGGAAGGTGAAGGGCACGATCCACTGGGTCAGCGCGGTGCATGCGGTCGACGTCGAGGTCAGAAATTATGGCCGCCTGTTCACCGTCGAAAACCCAGAGGCGACCGACGCGGGAAAAACATTTCTCGACCACATCAACCCCGATTCGCTTCAGCGAGCCACGGCCAAGGTCGAGCCATCCTTGGCCGATGCCGTGGCCGGTGATCGCGTGCAGTTCGAACGCTTGGGATACTACTGCGCCGATCTCGACAGTCGACCCGGCCACCCAGTGTTCAATCGCATCGTCCCACTGCGCGACACTTGGGGCAGGATCGAGGCGCGGTAGCCCTGGTTGTTTTCGCACGGGGTCCGAGTAGGATACCGGTGGCTCGAGCGGAATCGTTGGCAACGGTCGGTGATTGTGCGGAGTCCGGGTTTTTGCGTCGGTGGTGTGGGTGTCGGAAAAATTAGTGGACGGTTGTCGAACGTGAGGGCGATCCGCTTGGCGGTGGCCCTTAGTGGGCGACAGGTCGTCTTCATCGCAAGCACATTCACCTATCGCGGGGACCCTCATGGTTCGTATCGTGCGCGGCGCGTTGATTCAGGCGACCACCTGTGAACCGACCACGTCTCCGGTCGCCAAAATCAAGCAGGCGATGATCGACAAGCATGTCGAGATGATCGCTTCCGCCGCCGATCGTGGCGCCCAGGTCTGCTGCCTGCAGGAGCTTTTCTACGGGCCTTATTTCTGCGCCGAACAGCAACTCAAGTGGTACGAGTTGACCGAGCGCGTGCCGGATGGGCCGACTATCCGACGAATGATGGAATTGGCCAAGAAGTACGAGATGGTGCTGGTCATCCCGATCTATGAGGAGGAACTGACTGGCGTCTACTACAACACGGCGGCCGTGATCGACGCCGACGGGTCGTATCTGGGGAAGTTTCGCAAGATGCACATTCCCCAGTGCCAGCCTGGTTTTTTCGAGAAGTTCTACTTTCGTCCGGGAAACCTCGGCTACCCGGTTTTCGACACGCGAATTGGAAAGGTCGGCGTTTACATTTGCTACGACCGGCATTTCCCGGAGGGGGCCCGATGCTTGGGGTTGGCGGGCGCCGAGATCGTGTTCAATCCCTCGGCGACGGTTGCGGGGTTGAGCGAGTATCTCTGGAAGATTGAGCAGCCCGCGCACGCGGTGGCGAATCAGTATTTCGTCGGAGCGATCAATCGGCCAGGGTGGGAGGAGCCGTGGCGAATTGGTGAATTCTATGGGCAGAGTTACTTCTGCGATCCTCGCGGGCAGTTCGTTGCGGCCTCAGAGAAACGAGACGAAGACGACATCGTGATCGCCGATCTCGATTTTGACATGATTCGCGAAGTGCGAAATGTCTGGCAGTTCTTCCGCGATCGTCGTCCGGAGACCTACGGAGCGATCGTCGATCCGTGATGAGGTTGGACACACTTGAACCAAGCGGCGGATCCTCAAGCTTTGCTTTCACGGAGTCTCCATGACCCATTTGGGTGAGACCAGTCCGCGCGTGATCTATGGATTGGACGATCGTCCGCCGCCGGTGCGGTCATTGTTTCTTGCGATCCAGCACGTGTTGACGATGTTCGGTTCGACCGTCGCCGTACCACTGATTTTTGGTCCCTTGTTGTGGCCGGTGCCGAGCGGGTTGTCGGATGAGTTGACCGCGGAACTGACTCGGATGCAGTTGAGTCACACGGCGCTGCTGATTTCGAGCGTCATGCTTTGCAGCGGCGTGGCAACACTGCTGCAATCGACCCTCGGGTCACGCCTTCCGATCATCCAAGGGGTTTCGTTCTCATTCCTCGCTGCGTTCTTCGGGATCGTGGCGGCGACGCAGGCGAGTTCGGCCCCCGATTGGGCGGCGGCAGCCTCGGGATCGCTTTCGCGTCAGGCGACCGAATCCTTGATCGCCGTTTGGAAAGAGGCGGGCGCGGTTGGCATGAGAACGATTGCTGGAGCGATCATCATTGGCGGGATCGTCGAGGCAGTGATCGGATTTTCCGGTTTGATGGGACAGGTTCGCCGTTTTCTGTCACCCGTGGTGATCGGTCCGGTAATCATGTTGATCGGTTTGGCGCTCTACCAGGTGGGCGCACCCGTGGCCGCAAGCCACTGGCCGATCGCGACACTGACGATGGTTTTGATTGTCGTCTTTTCGCTCGTGCTTGCGCGGAGGATTCGATTTTTCCAGCTTTTCCCGATGCTTTCGGCGATCCTCATCAGCGTCGCGGTTTGTGCCACCTTCACTCAGACGGGAACTTTTCTGCCCGGCGATGCCGCGTTCCTCGATCTCTCGGCGATCGAGCGTTCGCCGTGGATACGCCTGGGCAACGTGTGGACCCCCTGGGGATGGCCCGAGTTCACGCTCAGTGCGATCGTTGCCGTTCTGGCGGGCTACTTGGCGTCAATGATCGAATCGTTCGGGGATTATCACGCGTGCAAAAACCTTGCCGGGGGTGGTGACCCGACACCGCGTGAGATCTCTCGCGGAATCGGTTTCGAGGGAATTGCCTGTTCGATCACCGGATGGCTCGGAGGATTCAGCTCGACCAGCTACAGTGAGAATGTCGCGCTGGTGGGATTGACGCGCGTGGGCAGCCGGCACGTCGTTCAGATCGGGGCGGTGCTGCTGATTCTGTTGGGTTTGTTCGGAAAATTCGGCGCGG
>JBGTCJ010000517.1:0-2315 GCA_041748895.1 Pirellulaceae bacterium | reverse complement strand
CTCGGAGCGAGGGGATCCTCGCCGCATTGGAAACGTCTCACGCGGTTGCCAAGGCGATGGAGATCGCAGCCACGATGAGCGACCGCGAACACCTCGTGGTCTGCCTGTCTGGACGGGGTGACAAGGATGCGATGGAACTGGCAAGGCTTCGCGGGCAATCTTGGGAGTGATTTCGACGTGACCGTTCGCTTGACTTGGCTCTCGCACGCATCGTGGTTGGTGGAGACGGACTCGGTTCGGATCGTGCTGGATCCTTTCCTGACCGACAATCCGAAGGCCAACGTGTCGCCCGACGACCTTGGCGATCTTACGCACGTGCTCGTCTCGCATGCCCATTTTGATCACCTGCACGATGCCGCGGCGATTCTGACCCGGACCTCAGCGACCCTGATTTCGAACTTCGAGATCGTGCAAAGGCTTCAGAGTGAACATCAGCTCGAGAACGCTGTCGGAATGAACCTTGGCGGCACGCAGGCGGTGCCGGGCGGACATATTCTGATGACGCCGGCGCTGCACAGCAGTAGTTTTGCCGATGGTTCCTACGGTGGAAATCCCGCGGGGTTTGTCCTGACGCTCGAGGGAAAGCGAATCTATTTTGCGTGCGACACGGCTTATTTCTCCGATATGCAACATTATGCACGGGGCGTTGAGGTTGCGGTGCTCCCGATCGGTGACCTTTTCACGATGGGGATCGAGGAATCGCTGGCCGCGATCAAGCGGATCGAGCCCAAAGTGGTGCTGCCGACGCACTACGGGACCTGGCCGCCCATTGACCAGGACGCCGTGGCCTGGGCCCATCGCGTGCGAGCGGAGACGTCGGCCGTCCCCGTCGTGCTCGACGTGGGGGCAATTCATGATGTCGGTTCGAATTGACGCCTGGCGCGTAAGATGCTGGGTGAGCGTATTGACGCGTTTTGTCCGTTTGCCCTATCTTTGCCGCTGACAGCAATCGTGACCGCAGGCTCTGCACCGCGTCAGGGCGAACAAGTTCCGAGGATGGCGGCTTTTATTGCCGCCAATTCGGGTCGAACTGCGTTTTTGGCCTAAAGCCGAAAGAGCGTCTCGGCGTAGCCGTCTTTAGAACACCAGTAGATTTACCCCCCACTCCAAGCCAATCACTCGGATACCCGACTCAGGAGAGTTTTCATGGCTACGATCGAAGAACGCGTCTACGACATCGTCGCGGAACAGTTGGGCGTTGATAAGGACAAAATCACCCGCGAAACCTCGTTCGTGAACGACCTAGGCGCGGACTCGCTCGACACCGTCGAGTTGGTGATGGAACTCGAGGAGGAGTTTGACATTACGATTCCCGATGATGCGGCGGAGAAGATCCAAAAAGTCGGTGAGGCGATTACCTTCATCGAGAACACAAAGGGCGAGGACGCCTGATTTCTGTCGCCGAGCGCGCTTCACTTTAGTCGCCTCCGACCCCGGACGGATTCGGCTCGTCACCGAACCGCTCTCGTGTGGCGGTTGCTGCGAAAACGTCCCCCGATGCCGCCCGATCCGTCGAGGCGGCATTTTTTAAGCCTTGTTGACTCCACAGCTTTTTGCCTCACTCCTTCGGATGGATCGGTTTGTCAATGAATGATCGACGTGTGGTTGTCACCGGCATGGGGCTAGTTACACCACTGGGGCACTGCGTCAATGCTGTCTGGCGGCGGTTGCTTGCGGGTGAAACGGGAATTCAGCACCTCACCCTGATCGACACCACGCAGTACAAGGTTCATTTCGGCGGCGACATTCGTGACTTCGAAGTCGGTGAATTTGCGGACGCTCGCGAAGTCAAGCGACTCGACCGGTTCACGCAGTTCGCGCTGCGTGCGGGAGGTACGGCCGTTCGCGATGCGGGGATCGATTTCGAGCGAGAGGACCGCAACCGTTGCGGCGTGATCCTCGGTTCGGGAATCGGCGGGTTATGGGAGATTGAGACCCAGATCTCCAAGTTGCTTGAGAAGGGTCCGGACCGTGTCAGCCCGTTCACGGTGCCAAAAATGATGCTCAACGCCGCTGGAGGCAATCTCTCGATCTACTACGGCCTAAAGGGGCCCAACTTCGCCATCGCGACCGCCTGTGCCAGCGCCACCAATGCGATGGGCGAAGCGCTGCGAAGCATTCGCTCGGGCGAATCGGACATCATGCTCACGGGCGGCTCCGAAGCGGCGATCACCCGGATGGGGTTGGCAGCTTTCCAAAACATGAAGGCGCTCTCGACCCGCAACGACGAGCCGGCGCGCGCCAGCCGCCCGTTCGATCTTGAGCGAGACGGATTCGTGCTCAGTGAAGGCGCGGGAGTGCTCGTGTTCGAGGAA
>JBGTCJ010000516.1:0-23848 GCA_041748895.1 Pirellulaceae bacterium | reverse complement strand
CCAGCGGTAGCCGTTCGCATCCGTCGTGACTCGCATTCTCAATCGGATGACGATCGATCTCATTGTGTATCGCTATCACGGATGCTTCACTAGTCATTTGGTGTAGGTTAGTGGCGTGAACCAAGCGGTTGCGCGAACTTTTCACCGCCGCTGGTTCGGAGTCCTGCCGCGCACGTTCTCGCAGGGGACGATCGAATCGCTCAGCCCCCCGAACCGTTCCAACCCTCACCCATCCCTTTGGCAAAGTTCGCGTCGCCTGTCCGTCCGGGACACGCGAGAATAAGCCAGATTGACCTTTCCATTCGCCCGCGGAGCGTCCAGTGAAACCTACCTTGCCGTACTTATTCATCCTGTTTCTGGTCTTCACGGGCTTGAGCGGCCGAGTGGAGTTGAGTGCCGCGACACCGCGTCCCAACGTCCTGTTGATCATGGTGGATGACCTCGGCTTCTCCGATTTGGGTTTCCACGGCGGCGAAATCGCGACGCCCAACCTCGACGCATTGGCTTCAGGCGGCGTGCGTTTTTCTCAGTTCTACAACGCCGGGCGATGCTGTCCGACTCGCGCGACGCTGATGACAGGTTTGCACCCGCACCAGACCGGGATTGGCCACATGACCAACCCGTCGGGGTCTTCGCAGCACGACCGAAACGTGCCGGGATATCGGGGGTATCTCAACGACCGCTGTGTCACCGTGGCCGAGGTCCTGCGAAGCGCCGGCTACGCGACGCTGATGACTGGCAAATGGCACCTCGGCTACGACCACAAAGAATGCTGGCCTTTGCAACGCGGTTTCGACAAGTATTACGGCTGCGTCGAGGGTGCGACTCGGTTTTTCCACCCCGTTCAGCCGCGAGGGATGGTGTTGGGCAATGAAAGCATTGAGGTTCCCGAAAGCACCACGGACGGCCCCTTTTACACGACTGACGCATTCACAGACCAAGCCATTGCGTTCCTCGGTGAACACCGAAAGGGGGAACGTAGCAGCGATCCCTTCTTTTTGTACTTGGCCTACACGGCGCCGCACTGGCCGCTGCAGGCATTTGAGGACGACATCGCGAAGTATCGCGGTCAATACAAGATCGGTTGGGACGAACTGCGAAAGCAACGTTACGCGAGGCAGATCGAGCTTGGATTGATCGATTCGTCATGGCCGCTTTCGCCGCGCACCGAGGGAATTCCCGCGTGGGATTCGTTGGACGCCGAGAAGCAGGACGAGATGGACCTCAAGATGGCGGTGTTTGCCGCGATGGTCGATCGCGTTGACCAGAACATCGGAAAATTGACCAATTATCTCAAGCAATCGGGTGTCTATGACAACACTTTGATTCTCTTCCTCTCGGATAATGGTGCGTGTCAGGAAGGCGGTATCCTCGGTCGAGGCGAATTCTACGATGTCGAAAAGCGAAACCTAGAGACCGCCAACAGTTACGGCGAAGCTTGGGCCAACGCGTCGAGCACGCCATTTCGGCTCTACAAGCACTTTTTGCATGAGGGCGGGGCCGCAACGCCCTTCTTCATGCACTGGCCAGCCCAGATCAAGCCGACCCAGCGGTGGTACTCATCACCCGCGCAACTGATCGACATCCTGCCGACGATCATCGACGTCGCATCTGCGAGCTATCCGAGCGAGATGCGCGGCAACCCGATTCCGCCGCTCGAAGGAATTTCGCTTCGGCCCGCCTTTGAGCAGCAGCCACTGGTTCGCAGCGCGCCGCTGTTCATGGAACACGAGAACAACGCGGCCATCCGAGACGGAGACTACAAACTCGTGGGTAAGGGCGTCGCGGAGCGCGATGGCGTGTTGCCCGACAAATGGGAGCTCTATCAGCTGTCGAAGGATCGCACCGAACTGAACGATCTTGCGGGATCGATGCCCGAGAAGGTCCGAGAAATGGCCGCGAAGTGGGACTCGTGGGCAACCCGAGTCGGTGTCTATCCCAAGGTCAGCTCGCTGGTTGCGACGAACGACCCGCCGCGCGAAGGCGATTCGACCGCCGATGTTCCCGCTACGCGACTCCGCGGTGAACCCAATCCGCCTCTGGTGAAGGGAAAGCCGTTCGTCGTGTCGGCAACGATTCGCAATCCGCGACCTCATGGGGTGGTAGTTTCACACGGCGGGACTCGGCATGGCTATGCCTTGCACTTCGTCGAAGGTCGACCCGCATTCTCAGTTCGACACGACGGTAAGCGAACCGAACTGATTGCCGACAAGCCGATTCGCGGCCGCGCAACGGTTCGGGCAACGCTGTCCGAAGAAGTGATGTCGATCGCGGTGGATGACCAAATCGTTGCGACACAGAAGTCTCCGGGTCTCCTCAGCGCTCAACCGGCAATCGGCCTGTTCGTCGGACTGGACTTCAAGGACCCGGTGGGCAACTACGAAGCGCCCAACGCCTTCCGTGGAAGGCTGATCGCTCATGAAGTGATTGTTGGAGATGGCAGCAGCACCGAGCAAAAAGTCTCGATGCGGTCGACTTGGGGCGAACAGCTCGAACAAAATCCGGTCGCATTGGCCTGGACGCAGTATCCCCGACCGGGCTTGCGCCGGCCCAATTGGTTGAACCTCAACGGTTCTTGGGACTACGCGATCACTTCGCTTCAGGCCGAGGAGTTGCCGGATGAATGGCAGGGCAAGATTCGCGTGCCCTTCTCGATCGAATCGCCCCTCTCGGGCGTCGAAAAGCGGATCACACCCGACGACGCACTTTGGTATCGGCGGACCTTTAACCTGCGGAAGAAGCCCGATGTTCGATATCAGTTGAATTTCGAAGCCGTCGACTATCAGTCGGTGGTTTGGGTCAACGGGGTCGAAGTCGGCCGAAATACGGGCGGTAATCTTCCGTTCTCCTTCGACATCACCGGCGCCCTCGTGGAGGGCGAAAACACAGTGGCGGTTCGTGTCACCGATGCAACCGATACCGCCTACCAGCTTCACGGAAAGCAGGTGCTCGAGCCGGAGGGGATCTGGTACACGCCGGTCTCTGGGATTTGGCAAACGGTGTGGATGGAAGAAGTACCCCCAACCCACATCACTTCGATCAAGGTTGTCACCCAGATCGATGGTAACGTCACCGTCGAAGTGGGAACCAACGGGCAAACGACTGCTGGTAACGTTCGCGCAACCCTCTCTTTGGATGATCAAGTGATCGCTATGGGTTCCGGTGACGCGGGACGACTTGCACTTCGAATCGCCGACCCAAAGCTGTGGTCTCCCGAGTCACCAACGCTCTATGACTTGGAAGTCACTGCGGGCGACGACGTCATCCGCTCGTACGTCGGTGTTCGAGGGACCTCCATCGCTCGCGATGCTCAAGGACACTTGCGACTGATGCTCAATGACAGCCCGATTTTTCACTGGGGAACGCTCGATCAGGGATGGTGGCCCGACGGATTGCTCACACCACCATCGGAAGAGGCGATGGTATCGGACATCCAATTCCTCAAGGACGCCGGTTTCAACACGATTCGCAAACACATCAAGGTGGAGCCTCGGCTCTACTACTACCACTGCGATCGCCTCGGCATGATGGTCTGGCAGGACCAGGTCAGTTCGGGGACCGGCCGCAATCGAGGCTCTGGGGCATCGAGCGCCGTGTGGACGAGGCTGCAGCCCGATCCGATTGATGCGGTCTGGCCCGACGAGGCGCACCGGCAGTTCATGGCCGAACTGAAGTCGATGATCGACTCATTGCATCACCACCCTTCGATCGTGCAGTGGGTTCCTTTCAACGAGGCATGGGGTCAGCATCGGACGATGGAGGTCGGTCAGTGGACCGTGGACTACGACCCGACGCGGCAAGTCAACGTCGCCAGTGGTGGAAACTGGTTCCCCGCCGGGCACATCGTTGACCATCATCAGTACCCTCATCCCTCCTTCCCTTTCGAGCTTGGCGAAGGTGGTCGATTTGATGACTATGTCAAGGTCGTTGGCGAGTTCGGTGGTCACGGCTATCCGGTCGAGGGACACCTCTGGAGCACGCAAGCACGAAACTGGGGCTATGGCGGTCTTCCGAAAGATCGTGAGGAGTGGATTGAGCGGTACCGCGAGTCGATTCGGGGGTTGGCCGCACTGCGGGAGCGTGGAATCGCCGCAGGCATCTACACGCAAACCACCGACGTCGAGGGCGAGATCAATGGATTGCTCACATACGATCGTCGCGTCTCCAAGCTTCCCGCGGAAGTGCTTCGAGAGATCCATGTCGAGGCCGGACTGGCGACGCCATTGATCCAGCCCAGTGCTGTGGGACAGGCTGGGGCTGCTTCCGAAAAAGCTCTGGCCTCTCGCCAGAATCTTGGAAGTCAGCCCAATATTGTCGTCTTCCTTTCGGATGACCACACGTCGCGAGATTCATCCGTTTACGGATCGCCCGATATTGATACGCCCAACATGGCGAGGCTTGCCAAAGCCGGAGTGACGTTTGACAACGCATTTGTCGCTTCGCCCACTTGTGCCCCGAGTCGCGCGGCACTGCTCACCGGACTTTACCCGGCCCGCAATGGTGCCGAGGCCAATCATTCTCAGCCGCGCGACGACCTCAAAAAGTTGCCGGCGTACCTGCAAGAACTCGGTTACGAAGTTGCGGCTTTCGGCAAAGTCGGTCACTACCGGCAAACGCCCGACTATGGATTCGACACGGCGCGTCACTTTGGATACCACGAAGACGTCGCGGTTCCCGAGGCGTTGCGGTGGCTTAGCGAGCGCGACGATTCGCGTCCGTTGTGCTTGTTCGTCGGCACCAATTGGCCACATGTACCTTGGCCCGATGACATTGAGGGAATCGACCCCAACGAACGAGTCGTTCCGCCCAACCACGTTGACAACGCGACCACGCGCGAGCGACGCGCCCACTACGTCGCCGCGATCGGCATCATGGATCGGGAGCTCGGCCAGGTCTTTGATTTGGCGCGGGAGAAGCTCGGCGACAACACTTTCTTTTTGCACACGAGTGATCACGGCGCGCAGTGGCCGTTCGGAAAGTGGAATCTGTACGACGATGGTATCCGTACCCCCTTGATCGCAAGTTGGCCGGGGAAAATCACGCCCGGGACACGCAGCCCTGCGATGGTCTCGTGGATGGACATCCTCCCCACCCTCGTCGATGTGGCCGGTGGATCACCGCCGACCACCATCGACGGGCGATCGTTTCTGCCCGCGTTGAAAGGGCAGACGCAATCGCACCGGGACCTCATCTTCACGACGCACAGTGGCGACGGAAACAACAATGTTTATCCGATCCGTGCCGTAAGCTCCCCTGACGGATGGAAGTACATCCGCAACCTTCACCCCGATTTTCGCTTCACCAGCCACGTGACGACCAAGCCGGGAGATACCGGATATTGGCCGAGTTGGATCGAGTCGGCGAAGTCGGATGAGGATGCGCGTCGCAAGGTGAGGGCCTACCAGCAGCGACCGAGTGAGGAATTGTTCCACGTGCATTCCGATCCCTACGAACAAAATAATTTGATCGAAGATCCGTCACATGTGGCACGTTTGGCGAACCTTCGCGCGTCACTCGATGCGTGGCTCGATCAGACCGCCGACCCTCAGTCCGTCTTCGGGACACCGACATTTCTAGCCCAAGACCAAATCGCGGTGGAAAAGCCAAATGTAGTGATGGTGTTCATCGACGACATGGGTTGGTCCGATCTCTCTTGTTTTGGTGGCAAGACGACCACGACCACGAACATCGACCGCTTGGCGGCCGAGGGGATCCGGTTCAACCAGTTCTACGTGAACTCACCGATTTGTTCGCCATCCCGAGTCGCATTGGCGACGGGTCAGTACCCGCATCGATGGCGAATCACGTCCTACCTAGCCCACCGACAATTGAACGACGAACGAGGAATGGCGCAGTGGCTCGATCCCAAGGCACCCATGCTGTCTCGGCAACTGAAACAGGCTGGATACGCGACGGGGCATTTTGGAAAATGGCACATGGGTGGCCAGCGCGATGTCGGCGAAGCTCCGTTGATCCCGAGGTACGGATTCGACCGCAGCCTCACGAACTTTGAAGGGCTCGGCCCGCGTGTCCTTCCACTCAAAGATGCCTACGACGGAAAACCGCCGGTCAAACACGCGCTCGGGTCAGACAACCTCGGCCGTGGTCCGATTCGGTGGGAGGACCGATCGGTGATCACGGCCGCGTTTGTGAAAGATGCCGTCTCATTCATCGACGACGCCCAAAGCGCGGGCCAGCCTTTCTACATCAACCTCTGGCCCGACGATGTCCATGGACCGTTCTTTCCGCCCGAGGTGTTGCGTCGTGAATCCGGCGGAGGAAAACGGGCGCTTTACTACGCGGTGCTCAAGGCGATGGATGACCAACTCGCCACGCTTTTCGATCGTGTGCGTAACGACGATCAGCTGCGAAACAACACGCTGATCCTGATCGCTTCGGACAATGGACACGAGGAGGGTGCCGGCCAGTCGGATCCGCTCCGCGGTGCCAAGACTTGGCTATACGAAGGCGGCATTCGCTCACCGCTGATCGTCTGGGGACCGGGGCTGAGTCCCGCCGGCGCCGGCGGGCTGACGAATGACGCCTCCATTCTGTGCGCGCTCGATCTCAATCGTTCACTCTACACGATCACCGGTGCGGATCTTCCCAAAGGGGTCACGCTCGACGGTGAGGATTTATCCCCAACGCTGCTGGGACGATCGGCCGATGGTCGGCAGGCGCCGATCTTTTGGCGCAGGCCACCCGATCGCCCTGGAACTCCGGAAGAAGACAATCCCGATTTGGCCGTTAGGGATGGCAAATGGAAGTTTCTTATCAACTACGACGGCAGTGATCCGCAGTTGTACGATTTGAACCTAGACCAATCGGAGTCAAACAATGTGTCCGAGCGGTTTCCACAAATCTCGGCGCGCCTTCGGAAGGCGACATTTGACTGGAATGCGCCGATGCCACAAGACGCCGGTGCTATGGCAACGACGGCGAGTAGCCCCTGAGATGAAAATGGTGATGCCGTTCTCCCAACGTTTTTTGCTTCTGGTATCCGGACTTGCCTTGATGTGGGGATCCCACAGCCTGTGCTTGTCGGCCGAGCGGCCAAACGTTTTGCTGATCCTCGTTGATGATCTGAAGCCGACCATCGGTTGCTATGGCGACCCCGTTGCTCGGACGCCCAATATCGATCGCCTGGCCACTCGCTCGATGCGATTCGATCTCGCCTACTGCAATCAGGCGGTCTGCGCGCCATCGCGGTTCACGCTGATGCTCGGTTCGCATTCCACCTCAACGGGGCTCTATGGTTTGGGAGATCAATTGCGTCAGGTGATTCCCGAGGCGGTGACATTGCCGCAGCACTTTGCTCAGCAAGGCGGTTACCGAACCGAATCGATCGGCAAGGTTTTTCACATCGGGCACGGCAACGAGGGTGATCCGGAATCTTTCGACGTCCCTCACTTCCATGACAAGGTGATTGAGTACCTCGATCCCAAGAGCACGCGAGGCGGCGAGCTGACCCGTGAGGAAGCGCTGTTCACCAATCAGAAGTTGGGACAAATCCGCGCTCTGCCGCGTGGTGCCGCCTTCGAGTCGCCCGAAGCCGAGGATACCGATTACGCCGACGGTCGAGTGGCCGAGGAAACGGTGCGAAGGTTGCGCGATGCCAAGCGACGGTGTGATGAGCAGGGGACGCCGTTCCTGATCGCGACCGGGTTCGTGCGACCGCACTTACCGTTCTCGGTGCCGAAGAAGTACTGGGACCTTTATGACGCGGCCAAATTGCCCATGCCAGCGCACGAGGAGTTGCCGCTGGCGGCTCCACGAGTTGCGGGAAAGCGGGGCGGCGAGATCGCGGCCTACGACCCGGTTCCGGAGCAGGGTGAATTCTCCGACGACTTGAAGCGACAATTGATTCATGGGTACTACGCCAGCACAAGTTTCGTCGATGCGCAGATCGGCAAAGTGATCGACGAGTTGGACCGGCTCGGGTTGAGTGATGACACGATCGTCGTGCTTTGGGGCGACCATGGTTTTCATCTCGGTGATCTCGGAATTTGGACGAAGCACACGAACTACGAACAAGCCAATCGCATTCCCCTGCTGATCGCGGCACCCGGGTTGCCCGACGGCGGGTTGCCGGAGGGTGGAATGTGCACGCAGCAGCTCGCCGAAAGCGTCGATCTATTTCCGACGTTGGCCGAGTTGGCTGGACTGCAGACGCCCTCGGGACCGCAGCCGATCGACGGGCTCAGTTTGGTACCGGTACTTCGCGACCCGGCCGCGAGGGTTCGCGACCACGCCTATCACGCGTTCCCCAAAGCAAAGCTCGGGCGCGCGATTCGCACCGATCGATTTCGTTTGGTTCAGTGGAAGGGGCCGGGGGAAAACGATCGCGACGCTGAGTACGAGCTCTACGATTATCAGAGTGATCCGCATGAGCGAAAAAACCTGGCGGTGGAAAATCCCGCGATCGTCGACTCATTGAAAGCCGTTCTCGCGACGTACCCACCTCCCGCGACGAGGCGCGAACCGAATCCGGTGCGAAAGCGTGACTCGGCGGGTTCGCCCGCTACCGTCGATCGCGGCGAGCTCGAGCGGGCTCTGAAATCGCATGACCGCGGCTTGTTGATCAAGACAGGATGGATCCGCGACCCCTACATCACGCTGGCGCCGGACGGCTATTACTACCTCACGGGAACCACACCGAATCCAGGCGATCCACGCGAGATCAGCGATCGGTACAACACCGGCTTGGGTGCGCACAGCATTGTCGGTTACCAGATGCAGCTCTGGCGAAGTAGAGACCTCATCGACTGGGAGTCGCTCGGTACGCCGTTCACACTGCTCGATGGCTACTGGGCTCAGAAGCAGCCGCGACGATTTTCGGCGGACGACCGAACGCTCTGGCACCTTTGGGCACCCGAGGTCCACTTTTTTCGAGGCAAATGGCATTTGGTACACACTTCGCCAGCGCCCGTTCGCCGTGGGTCCAATCTGGCGGTCACGCGGAGCGACAAGATCGAATCACCTTACACGTTTCCGCTGGGCGATCTTTCACTTGGTCGCCATGACCCTTCGTTGTTCTTGGATGATGATGCCGTGGTCTACCTGTTGTGGGGCAACACCACCCTCGCACCGCTCACGCACGACATGAGCGGGTTTGCCGGCGAACCGGTTCGGATTGACCCCGCGGGAAGTCGGATGGGCCCCGATGGCGAGCCGATCACTCGAATCGGTCATGAGGGCGCGACCCTCCGGAAAATTGGAGATCGATACGTTCATTTCGGCACCGCGTGGTCAACCGACCAGGGGAGAAAGGGTTCGTACAACCTCTACTACAGCACTGCCAAAAAAATTACGGGTCCTTATGGGGAGCGAAAGTTCGCGGGCCGCTTTTTGGGCCACGGGACGCCTTTCCAAGACTCCGAGGGACGTTGGTGGTGCACGGCCTTTTTCAACGGCAATGTACCGCCGTTGCCCCGCGAGGGGATCGAGCAACGGGACCTGTCGGAGGAGGCACAAACGATCAACCCACAGGGCACCACAATCGTGCCGCTGGATGTGAGAATCTTGGATGACGGAGATGTCTCGATCCGCGCGAAGGATCCCGCGTACGCGAGCCCCGGTCCGGATGAAGTCCAGCAGTTCGTTTTCGAATAGATTCCCGTTTTTCGCGTTGTTGAAGTCAGTGCGACGCACCACTTGAAGAAAAGAAGCACCCAAATGATCCGACGAATGACCCGATGGTTGCTGATCACCGCGTGGATTTTCGTGGGGGCTCACACGTGGATGAACGTGACAAGCAGCCACGCGGCGACGCCGAATATCGTGCTCATCATCGCCGACGATTGCACCTACCGTGACTTGGAGGTCTATGGTGGCCAGGCAAAAACCCCGCATCTCAATCGACTCGCACGGGAGGGGATGACCTTTCAAAACTGCTTTCAAGCTGCGCCGATGTGTTCCCCAACACGTCACTGCCTCTACACCGGCCTCTACCCCGTCAAGTCGGGCGCCTATCCCAATCACACGATGGCCCACGATTGGGTGGAGAGCATAGCGAGCTACCTCCAGTCCGCAGGCTACCGGACCGCGTTGTCGGGCAAGACACACATCCAGCCACGAACCGTTTTTCCGTTCCAGTACAGTTCAAGTGGCAACAATCCGGACTTCGCCGTCATGGACCGCGTCGTCGAAGAATGTGCGAAGGATCAAACACCATTCCTTTTCATTGTCGCGTCGAACGAACCTCACTCCCCTTGGGATAAAGGCGACGCGTCGGCCTATCCCCCTGAGTCGCTCGATTTGTCGCCGGTGATGGTTGATTCTCCGGATACCCGTGAGGCCTACTCGAGGTATCTCGCGGAGATAACCTATTTCGATTCTCAGGTGGGTGAAGCTCTGGCGGTGATCGACAAACACGATCAGCATGGGAACACTCTCGTGATCGCGCTGAGCGAACAGGGCAACTCATTTCCATTTGCCAAGTGGACCTGCTACGACGCCGGCTTGCAGAGCGCGTGCATCGTCCGTTGGCCCGGCAAGGTGCAACCCGCGTCGCGGAGCGAAGCGCTGATCGAGTACGTGGACGTGGTTCCCACGTTCCTCGAGGCCGTGGGATTGGAACGTCCGGATGTGCTCGACGGCAAGTCGTTCCTGCCGGTGCTGATTGGCGAAACGACGAGCCACAAGTCACACGTTTTCGGGTTGCAGACGACGCGTGGAATCAATTTTGGAAGCGAGTACTTCGGGATTCGCTCGGTGCGCGACGCGCAGTACCGGTATGTGCTGAACTTCACCCCCGAAATCAAGTTCCAGAACGCGGCGACGCGCGATTCCACATTCGAAACTTGGCAGGCGATCGCCGCGGCAGGCGATGCGCATGCCCAGGCCTTGGTTGAAGATTACCAGCACCGACCCGCCGAAGAGCTTTACGACTGCGTGGCCGATCCATGGAACCGCAAGAATCTCATTGGTGACCCCGAATTGGTATCGGTTCGAGACCGACTCAGGAGCGAGCTTGACCAGTGGATGAATCAACAGGGCGACGAAGGGCAGGCCACCGAGATGAAAGCGCTGGCGCGAATGCCGAAGAAGCTCGGCGACGGATCGACGCCCGCGGCTGCCGGAAATCGACGGGGAAGGCGGGCTAATCGCGCCGCTAATTGAGCAAGTCCCGAGCAATCCGAGCCGTCTGCCTGATCGCGACCGCTGGCGTGTCACGGACAATCACGGTCATCAGCGGTACCCCACACGGGACGATCGAATCGGAGGACGGCAGGTCGCAGAAATGGACACGTCGATCGATTTCCATAATCGCATCGATCCTCATCCGAACTTCGGAAAAGCGGGTATCGCGCGTCGCGTAGAGGATTCGCTTGCAACCCCGAGCAGCCTCGACCCCTTCACTCGGTTCCGCAAGGCTACCTGAACGCGATCGCCGGTAGGCCGCGAGATTTCCCGCGATCAGATTGCCGAACTGCGGTAGCAACTCCATCGACGCGGAAAATCGCGGATTGATTTCCAATAGCGTCGCCCTGTGATTCCGCGAAAGTAGCAAGTCAACATTGAATAGGCCGCACAATTGAAATCGCTTGACGGCCTCACGGCCCAGTCGCACCAATTGGTCGTGACAGCTTTCGGGAAGACGAAGCGGTCCGTACGATCCGCCGTACCAGTGGCCCTGTTGGTCACTGTGGCGGTGAACGAGTCCGCCAAAGGCACCCATCAGGTCAACGTGATCAGGGTCGCGTGCGAGAAAGTTGATACCGACCGGCCGACCGTCATGCCACCGTTGCAGAAATCCGTCGGAGGGCGCATGCGAAAGCTTGCTCGCCTCCGAGATTCCGACTCCGCCTCCATGGATCAACGGCTTGAACAACCATCTTTGCGGACTCTCGCCACCGACGGTGGGAAGGGTGATGGGTTGCCTGTCAATGACGCGAAGGGTTGTCGGAAAATCGAAGCCGCACTGAGTCGCCAGGGCGCCGAGTTGCAGAGGGTCGCTGAGCCTCGTTACCGAGTCGGCGGTAGGGTAGGCAATCAATCGACGATCGAAGAGTCGTCGATCGAGCAACGCGTGCGGGAATCCGCCGATCGGCACGATCGGTGCGTCCGGCCAAGCTTCCAGGGGGCTTGAGTCTTCGCAGATTCCTGCGAGTGGAAACCAGGCGTCGCAGGCCGCGCGTAGGTCGAGATCGCCGAATTCATCAACTGCGATAACCTTGAGTCCACTGGCACGTGCATCGACGGCCGCGGCGCGAACGCTGCAACCCATCAGGATCACGGTGGGGCAGCCGCAGTGTTCGGGTATCGAATCTGGCATTTGGCGTTTGGAGTGCTGTGGCGGCGTGGGCGGCCGAGTTTCCGGGGTTATTGCAAGACCGGGCCAGTCTGATACTTTCATGCCGCCGGGCGTTTTCTAGCGCGGCGATTCCCAGCCTCTTAGCGGCCCCCCAACTTAGTCTTTGGAGTGATCGAGCAATGCATTTTTACATTGGTGAAGCGCTTACCGGTGACGGCAATGAAGTGGCGCACATTGACCTGATGATCGGCAGCAAGGATGGTCCCGTCGGTGTCGCGTTCGCCAACGCCCTGGCAAGCCAGAGTGAAGGGCACACCAACCTTCTGGCAGTTCTCGAGCCGAATATGGCCGTCAAGCCATCAACGGTGATGATCACCAAGGTAACGCTCAAGAGCATGAAGCAGGTCGTGCAGATGTTCGGCCCTGCCCAAGCCGCCGTCGCGAAGGCCGTTGCCGACAGCGTCAGCGCCGGAGTGATTCCTAAGGATCAAGCCGAGAGCCTCGTGATCGTATGCGGCGTGTTCATCCATCCCGCGGCTGAAGACGACGAAAAGATTTACAACTACAATTACGAAGCGACCAAAATGTCGATCGCCGCCGCGATGAAGGGCTCACCATCAGCCGACGACATGATCGCCAAGAAGGATTCGGCGGCGCACCCATTCAAGGGTTTCTAGTCCATTGCTTGCAAAGATCTTGATTCAGTTGGATGTCGATCCTCATCCCAGCACGTTCGACAGCGTCGTCGCGCTGGATGGTGGGGCCGATCATTTGCTTCGTCATGGGGGCGTCACCGAAGCCAATGTGACGCCGCTGGTTCACGGTGCGATGTTCACACGCGGCGGAGCCCAACTGAAATCAACGGCGATCTTTGTCGGCGGGACGGATATCGTTTTGGCAGAGAAGGTTTACGCGAAGGTACAGTCCTGTTTCTTTGGACCCGTGCGAGTCTCGACACTTTTTGACGCCAACGGGTGCAACACGACGGCCGCCGCAGCCGTCGTCATGGCAATGCGTCATTTGGATCTCACCCAATCGTTGACTGTGGTGCTGGGCGGGACGGGGCCGGTCGGTCGCCGCGTCGCGGAGATGATAGCCGTTCTGGGTGGTCGAGTGAGAATCGCATCGCGGTCAATATCGCGTGCGGAAGAGGTTGCCGAAGCGGTGGTCAACAACGTGTCTGGCGGCCAAGTCCAGTCCGCGTTGTTGACGCCCGGTCGGGAGCCGGAATGCTTAACGGGCGCCGACGCGGTCATTGCCTGCGGTGCCGCCGGGATCCGACTAGTCGACGCCGCGACCCTCAACGCCTGCGAATCGCTGCGAGTCGCAATCGACTTGAATGCGGTTCCTCCGGCCGGGTTGGAGTCGATCGGATCCGGCGACAAAGCGGTCGATCGAGCGGGGCGGGTGGACTACGGCGCGATCGGCGTGGGTGGGCTCAAGATGAAAGTACACGTTGCAGCAATCGCTTCGTTGTTCGAGCAAAACGACCGCAATTTGGGCACCCGCGAGGTGCTTGAGATCGCTCAACGGCTGAGCCGAACCTCAGAAAAGGGGACGGACCCCTTTTCGGCATGATCGCCCGCCGAGTCGTTAAGGTCGGTGGCAGCCTGATATCGCGTCCCGGTTTTCCAAGTCAGCTCCGCGCGTTGCTGGATCGCCTTGGCGGACCCGCACAGAACAATCTCATATTTGGCGGGGGCGAGGTCGTTGAGGCGTTAAGGCGACTCGACGCGATTCACCAACTGGATCCTGTCGCAATGCACTGGCGATGTGTTCGCGCGCTCGACCTCGTTTACGATGTTGCTTGCGAGTGGTTCGGTGATTTCGAGCGCGTCGATCGGGTCGATGTCCTTTCGGATCACGTGGGATCCACGCGCAGCGGAAATTTTCTGATCAAAGTCGAATGCTTCTACAATGAAATGTTCAACGGGGATGATCAACCGGCGAGCCTACCCTGGAATTGGTCGACGACCAGCGATTCGATCGCCGCATGGTTGGCAAGACGACTCGAGATTGAGCATTTGGCGATCCTCAAGTCCTGCGAGATCCCTTTGCAGTGGACCCCCGCGAGTCTGTCGAAAGCGGGAATCGTCGATGACGCGTTTTCGCTGGCGGCAGAGGGACTCACTGTGAGCCTGCATCACTTTGCGTGACCGGTCAGGTCGATGAACTGCTGTTCGGTGAGAATAGTGATGCCGAGTTGGGCGGCTTTGTCCCGTTTGCTGCCCGCCTTTTCGCCGGCGACCACAAAGTCGGTCTTGCTCGAAACGGCTTCCGACGCGCGGCCCCCCAACCGCTCGATAAGCTGCTTGATCTCGTCGCGTGTGAATTGCTGAAGCGTTCCCGTGACAACCAGTGTCTTGCCTGCCAGGGGAGAGTCACCGGGGTCGGCCTTTGGTGCGACACGATCTTCGCTCAGACGGACACCGACGGCGGCGAGGTCATCCAGCAAACGTCTGCCGCAATCGCTGTTGATGAATTCATGCACGCTGCGTGCGATCACATCTCCAATCTCAGGAATGGCAGACAATTCCTCAACGCTCGCCTCACGCAGCGACCAGACCGTTGAAAACCGTTCGGTCAATACCCTGGCGACCCGGGGGCCGACATGACGAATCGAAATGGCGGTGAGCACGCGGGTTAATCCCTTCGACTTGGATGCTTCGATCGCGTCGACCAATTTCTTTGCCTTTCGTTCCTTCACCAAGTCGACGCGAGCGATCAGATCCTCTTCGGTAAGGCGATACAGATCGGCGTAGCCGCCGACGAGTTTTTTCTCGATCAATTGATCGATGATTTTTTCACCCAGGCCATCGATATCCATCCCAGTTCGCGAGGCGTAGTAGGCAAGCCTTCCGCGTAATTGGGCCGCGCAGTTCGGATTGATGCAGCGGATGTAGACGCCGCCCGCATCGCGGACGAGTTGACCATCGCAGACGGGGCAATGGGTGGGAAAGCAAAATGGCAACAGCTCAGATTGGCGAAGGTGTTTTTCGACGCGCACGACCTTGGGGATGATTTTTCCCGCTTTCTCTACAACCACGAAGTCGCCCACGCGGACATCCAACCGCTCGATCTCGTCGGCATTGTGCAGTGAGGCGCGGCTAACGGTGGTATCGGCAATCGAAACGCTTTGGAGATGGGCGACTGGCGTGACCGTCCCGGTCTTGCCGACCTGGACTTCGATCTTTTCCAAGCGAGTGACGGCCTCGTAGCGTTCAAACTTGTACGCGATCAACCATCGTGGGCTTTTGCTTCTCGTGCCGAGCTTGACCCGCTGCGCGAGCGAATTGACCTTGAACACGATGCCGTCGACTTCAAAGGGCAAGTCGGGCATTGCCTCCTCGAGTGCGGCCACGGCTTGCAGCGCCGCCTCGCTTCCCTCCAACACGCGGACCTGAGGAGTCGGTGGAATACCGAAAGTCGACACGGAGTCGAGAAAGTCGATATGCGTTTCAAAAATCAGCCCGTCGGTGCGGCCGACGCCGTGACAAAAGAAGCGAAGATTTCTCTGCGCCGCGATGGATGGGTCGAGCAGTCGAATCGTTCCCGCCGTCACGTTGCGCGTGTTCTTGTAGGGTTCGTCACCTGCCTCGACCTGTCGTAAATTGAGGTCGGCGAGATCGGTGTTGGTCATGTAGACCTCACCTCGCACCTCCAGCAGCTTGGGTGGGGCGCCCCGCAGTCGCAATGGCAGATCGCGGATGGTACGAATGTTGTGAGTGATGTCATCACCGACTTCGCCGTTTCCCCGCGTCACGCCGAGTTTGAGCAATCCGTCCTCGTAGAATATCGACGCCGCGACACCGTCGATCTTGAATTCCATCACCCACTGAATCGATTCGCCGGGCAAAAGTTTTTCGGTTCGCGTGAAGTAGGCGACGAGTTCGGCGCGGCTGTAGGTGTTGTCGATCGACAACATCGGCACGGCGTGGGGGACCTGTTGCAAGTGCGGAACCGGCGCGTCACCGATCCGCCGTGTCGGGCTGTCGGGCGAGACCAGATCCGGATGAGCCGCTTCGAGCGTCTCGAGCTGCTTGACCAATTGATCGTACTGGAGGTCGCTGATCTCGGGTTTTGCACGGAGATAATAGAGTTCGTCGTGATGCCGGATTTCATCACGAAGTCGAGCGACCCTATCGGAGACAGATTCGGATTCCATGTCGGTGAATCGTAACGTGTTCGTCGAGCGTCTAATGGACTCGGCGGCCGCGAATCCAAGTGGAATGGAGCCAACGATCGTCCCAAGCGAACATCAGCATCGCCAAAGGGTCGACGTCGGAGGACAGCCAAGGGATCGTGGGTTCGATGACTACCAAATCCGCGGCCGTCTCCACGCGAAGCCTTCCCGCGTTGTGCCACCCGAGTCGATCGGCATTGCCTGCGGTAATCGCATACCAGGCTTCCGCGGCGCTTGGTTGGGCACCACCCAAGCTCGCGGCGGCAAGGATCATCGATCGGGCAACCCGAACCATGCTACGCTCGAAGCCTGCGCCAATGTCGCTACCGAGCGCCAGGGCGACGCGGTCATTCACGAGCCGACTGCGGTTCATCGTTCCCGCCAGAAGAAAAGCGTTCGCCGTGGGGCAGTGCGCGATGACCGATCCGGTGGTTGCTAGTGTCGTTCGATCCACGTCGTTGAGGTGGACACCATGGCCGAGTATCGAACGAGGTCCGAGCAAACCTGCCTGTCGATAGACGTCGACATAACTTAGGCCGCCGAAGAGCTCGGAGACCCATTCGCATTCGGCGACCGATTCTGCCAAATGGGTCTGCACGACCGCCTCCCTTTGGCTCGCCAACGTCCCCGCAGCGCTCAACAGCGATTCGCTGCAGGAAATTGCAAAACGTGGGGTAACGGCGGCCGCGATTCGACCTCCCGGCGGGAAACGATCAAGCAGGCACGCGGTTTGGTCGATCAATTCGCTCGCCTCGCGACAGAGTGATTGCGGCGCGTTTCGATCCATGAGGACCTGACCGATGACACCGCGAAATCCGAGGGAGTGGGCTTCCTCGAGCGCCGCCTCGGTCGCCTCGGCGTGTACGGTGGCGTAGGCGCAGATCGCCGTCGTTCCATGTGCCAGGCATTGCGAGAGGACTCGGCGCGTCATCCCTCGTGCGAGGTCAGCACTGTCCCAGCGGCCTTCCGCCGGAAATATGACCCGATCGAGCCACTCAAGCAGAGAAAGCCCGTGGGCTCCGATCGAATCGAATTGCGGCAGATGCAGGTGCGTATCGATGAAGCCCGGGGATATTAAGAATTGGGGACCGCCGAGATCGGCCGTCGACGGCACCTCACCGACGACGACTTCCTGGATGGTATCACCTTCGATACGAATCCATCCGGGCCGAATTTCACATCGATCGGCCGATGCTTCCAGCAACAACTGACCTGCAAGAATCATGGCGAAGGCATCACCGCGTCGATGGCGGCTAGGATCGCAGTGACATTTTGTTCGTGGGCACCATGTCCCATCAGCCCGATCCGCCAACACTTTCCGGCCAGTTTTCCGAGCCCACCACCGATCTCGAGATTGAACTCGTCGAGCAGACGCCGTCGAACGGCGGCCTCGTCGGCAATTGAACTCGGGACCGTCACGAGGTTGAGCATCGGAAGTGAGTGATTCGGATCCGATGCGTAGCTAAAGCCACGTTCGAGCAGTCCAGCCTTGAGCAGCTCGTGCACGCGAAGGTGCCGTGCGAAGCGATTCTCGAGGCCTTCCTCGAGAATCAACCGCAACGCTTCATGGAGCGCGAAATTCATGTTGACCGGCGCTGTGTGGTGGTAGGCGCGACTTCCGGACCAGTAGTTTCCGACCAGACCTAAGTCGAGGTACCACGAATTGACGGGGGTGCTGCGATGATTCGCCTTGTGCATCGCCCGCTCCGAGAGCGTGACCGGGGAGAGTCCGGGTGGACAGGAGAGGCACTTTTGGGTCCCCGAGTAGGCTGCGTCCACTTCCCAGCGATCGATCTCGACCGGTAGGCCCGCGAGTGAAGTGACGCAGTCCATCACCAGCAGGCCACCGTGCCGGTGAACGGTGTCGGCAAGTCGATCCATGGGTTGATGAGCGCCCGTGGAGGTCTCGGCATGAACGAAGGCAACCAAGTTGGGCTTGAGTTCTTCGACGCGTTCGAGAATCGCGTCCTGGTCGAAAACTTGTCCCCATTCCGCTTCCATCGTATGCACGGTTCCACCGGCGCGACGGGCCTTTTCAGCCAACCGACCGCCGAAAACGCCATTCACGCCGATTAGGCAGGTGTCTCCGGGTTCAACCAGGTTGTCCATCAGCATTTCTGCTCCTGCCGAACCCGTACCGCTGCAGGCAAGGGTCATTTCGTTTTCGGTTCGAAAGACCTGCTGGAGCATTTTTCGGACCTCGTTCATGGTCCGCATGAAAAGGGGGTCCATGTGTCCGATGCAGGGCAGCGATAACGCCTCGAGCACCGATGGGGCGACGGGTGACGGACCGGGACCATGCAGTTGACGTACGGGCAGCGTGAGCATGCTGGTGGATTCCGAGAAACGCTTGAGGTTGAAAGACAGGTGGCATCGTCCCGGCTCCTCGACGTATTGCCACGATCGATCAAAACGATCACGGTATATCGATGACCTGAAATTCCGCCGGAGCCCATCGTAACATGCCGATCCTGATTCGAAACGGCCACATCGTCACGGCAACGGATTCGTATTTTGCGGACATTTACTGCGAGAGCGATACGATCACGTCGATCGGCGTGGGATTGGCTGCGGCGCCCGATACCGAAGTCATCGAGGCCCGCGGACGATACGTTTTTCCCGGATTCATCGACCCGCATGTCCACATTCACCTTCCCTTCATGGGCACCTTTGCGAAAGACAACTACGAGACGGCAAGCCGTGCCGCACTGGTCGGTGGCACAACCACGCTGATCGAGATGTGTTGCCCGAGTCGCGGGGACCATCCGATCGAGGCGTTCGAACTTTGGAAGTCAATGGCGGATGGCATCTCCGCTTGTGACTATACCTTTCACATGGGTGTTTCGCGTTTCGATGAATCGACCGCCTCGGACCTCCGGTGGATCGTCGATCAGGGGATCGGTAGCTTCAAGGTTTTCCTTGCCTACAAAGATTTCTTTGGCGTCAACGACGTCGAACTCTATAAGACGCTCAAGCTCGCCAAGCAGCTCGGAGTGATCGTCACGGCGCACTGTGAGAATGAGACCCTCGTGGCGATGCTCCAGCAACAACTGCTTTCCGAAGGCAAGACGGGGCCGAAATGGCACGAACCGTCGCGTCCGGTCACCGTCGAGGCTTCGGGCGTCGAACATCTGATGCGGTTTGCCGACGTGACGCGGGCCCATGTGTATGTCGTTCACACGAGTTGTCGGCCCGCGGTGGCTGCGGCCATGGCGGCGAAGCGGCGAGGGGTCTCGGTTTGGATCGAAACGGTCGTGCCCTACTTGGTGCTCGATGACAGCTTCGCGGCGCGGGATGATTTGGAGGGTGCCAAGTACGTGATGTCGCCACCGATTCGTTCGCGTGACCACCAAGCGTACCTTTGGCAGGCGCTCCGTCGCGGCGAGATCAGCACCGTGGCGACCGATCACGCTCCCTTTGACTTTGTCGGTCAAAAGGAGATGGGGAGAGATGATTTCACCAAAATTCCCAATGGCATTTCGACGGTTGAGAATCGGGTCGATTTGCTTTACTCCTACGGTGTCTGCAAAGGCCTGATCGATCTTCACCGGTTTGTCGACTGCGCGAGCACTCAGGCGGCGAAATTGTTTGGTATGTTCCCGAAAAAGGGAACGATCGCGGTCGGCAGCGACGCCGACTTGGTCGTCTACGATCCGAACCATCGCGGTTCGATTTCGGCTAAGAGCCACTGCATGGCGACCGATTACAGCGCCTTCGAAGGGTGGCCGATTGAGGGGAGGGCGGATCTGGTCACCGTGCGGGGCAAGGTTCAAGTTCGCGAAGGCCGGTTCGCTGGTGAGCTTGGGCACGGTCAATTCATCGCTCGTCAACCGACCCACTGATGTCTCCAGGGCTCCATCTGCATACGCGGTCAGCGGACATTCCTGTAGTAGTGGACTTGCCGGGCTGGTCAATGGTGGACGTCTTTAATCGGCTCCGCCAGTTGCCCCATTGCATTTGGTTCGACTCCGCGACGCCGGGACCTCAGCTGCAACCCGGTGGCGATTGCGTGGGACGCTACAGCTTTCTGACCGCTGATCCCGTTGTTACGCTTGAGGCGTTCTCGGGTGATCCCGACCCGTGGCCGACGCTTCGGCGGTGGTCGGCCGCACTTGAGTCGCTCAAGAATGTCGACCGACGCAATGACGCCGCTGGATTGCCATTCCAAGGTGGGATGGCGGGCTTGTGGGGATACGAGGCCGCGGTGTGGCTCGATGGAGCACTGCGTTTTAGCGAGTCCGATGACACGACGAAATTGATTCCGTTGGTCAGCATCGGACTCTACGACTGGGCCATTGTCCACGATCACACCGACGCCACGACATGGTTGGTCAGCCAGGGATTTGCCGACGACCGATTCGAGCGGGACCCGCAACTTGCTCGGCACCGCGCCGATTGGGTGCTCTCCCGGCTTCGAGCACCCGTATCCGATGGAGACCGCCAAGACGCACGAACGTCCCATCCCATCGAGGTGCGGACTCAGTCACCGGCGAGTCGATTCTCCACGCACTGGGACTCGGTCCATAGCAACTTTGATCCCGGCGATGGGCCAGAGAGCTTTCGAGCGGGTGTTCGAGAGATCATTGAATCGATTCGACGAGGTGACTCGTTTCAGGTCAATCTGGCGCAGACTTTGACGGCTCCGCTCGAGGAAGCGTCGCACCTTCTCTATCTTCGACTTCGCGATCGCAATCCCGCCCCGTTGGCCGGGTTCTATGACGGCGGGTCGTTTCAGGTGTTGAGCTCATCGCCGGAGGGTTTTTTAAGACTCCGGGATCGAGTCGTCCAAACCAGACCGATCAAAGGGACTGCCGCGCGAACGGGCGATGAGGAAATGGACCTTCGTTTGGCCGCGGCGCTATTGGAAAGTGAGAAAGATCGCGCCGAAAATGTGATGATCGTCGACTTGATGAGAAACGATTTGTCGCGAGTTTGCGTCGATGAGAGCGTGGACGTCAAGAAATTGTGCGGGATCGAAGTTTACGCGCACGTCCAGCATCTCGTGTCGGTTGTTGAAGGGAAGTTGCGCGACGGGATGCACGCGATCGATCTGTTGGCCGCGTGTTTCCCAGGGGGATCGGTGACCGGTGCGCCAAAGATCGAAGCGATGCGGACCATCGCGCGACTCGAGCCTGAGTCTCGCGGTCCCTATTGCGGGTCACTCGGCTACGTCAGCTTGGGTGGTGACGCCGAGTTCAACATCCTCATTCGGACCATCACGGCCGCCGCAGGTTGGCTGAGAGTTCCCGTTGGCGGCGGCATCACGGCTCAGAGCGATCCGGAGGCCGAGCAACGAGAGACGTGGGTCAAGGCGGAGGGTATGTTGCGCGCGGTCGTCAGAAGTATGATTCAGTCATGATTCTCATGCTCGACAACCACGACTCGTTCGTCCACAACTTGGCGCGCTACTTTCGCCGCTTGGGCGAGACGACGGAGGTCATCCGGAGTGACGCGATCGATGCCGCGGGATGCCTTGCGAAGGCGCCTCTAGCGATCGTCATCTCGCCGGGACCAAAACGTCCCGAGGAGGCGGGCTGTTCGCTGGCTGTGATCCGAGAATTGGGTCCGGTTGTGCCGATTCTCGGCGTCTGCCTGGGGCATCAGGCGATCGGACTCGCCTACGGAGCCGACGTGGTCCGATGTGAACCATGCCACGGCCGCGGTAGCGTGATCGATCACGACGGTACGGGATTGTTCGAGCGTTGTCGCCAGCGGATGATCGTCGGGAGGTATCACTCCTTGGCTGTGGCCGAGCCGATGTTGCCCGAGTGCCTGCGGGTGACCGCGTGGACCGCGGCGCGCGGTGACGATTCCCCTAGGATCATCATGGGGTTGCAACATCGTCGGTGGCCCGTCCACGGCGTCCAATTTCACCCCGAGTCGGTGTTGACCGAAGACGGGTCCGCGGTGCTCGCCAATTTTGTGGCGATCGCGAGGCGTTGCCGGATGAGCGAGGATCGGACCGTCGACATTGATCAGACCGCGGGATGGATTGGCGGCGAGCGACCCGCGGGGGTTTGGGCGTGATCCTCGAATCGATCATCACGACGTTCGACGATCATGGGATTGTGAACATCGCCCCCATGGGCCCTCAAGTCGACGAGTCGTTTGTCGCGATCGATTTGAAACCGTTTCGGTCCTCACGCACCTTCACCAACCTGACTGCGGTGGGTTCGCCAGGGTACGGCCGTGCGGTGGTGCACGTGACCGACGATGTCGAATTGATCGCGGCGGCGGCGATAGGAACCATCGACGACGCGGGTATGGTGCAACCGATCGGTTTGGCCGCGTCAGGTGAAGTCGGATGGTTCCGTCTGAACGATTGTTGTCGTTGGTTTGCCGTCGAAGTCGTCGGCTGGAGTGATGACCCCGCTAACGGATCGCTTCCACGACCGACGGCCCAGTGTCGCGTGATTCATCGGGGAACGATGAGGCCGATGTTCGGGCTCAACCGTGGCAAGCAGGCTGTCATCGAGGCCGCAATTTTGGCGACCCGGATCGACCTGCTCGGCCGCGAGGAGGTGAAGCGTCAATTCGTGGCCCTACGGCCGCTCGTTGAGAAGACCGGTGGTCTGTCGGAGCGGTTGGCGTGGGATCGATTGGAGCGTTTCGTTGATGGATGACGACTCTCGCGGGGAGGTGATCGTCACCTGCCCGGCGCGGCTACATCTTGGCTTGTTCGATGTCCGTTCGCCTTTTGGGGGCATCGGATTGATGGTCGACAATCCGATCACCCAGGTCAGGGTCGACGATTCAGATCATTGGTCGATTTCCGCTGGAGCCGATGAGCACGGCCGAATCGAGGGCATCGCCAAGCGGCTTGCCGCTTACTTGCCCACAGCGACGGTTCACGAGGGAATGCCGCGATGTCGCGTCGAGGTCATTCAGGCCGCCCCGCCGCATCAGGGACTCGGCTCAGGCACGCAGTTGTCGTTGGCGACCGCGGCGGGCCTCGGCCAGCGGTTCGGCATCGATTTGGCTCGTCGGCAGTGGATCGAATCGGTTTGCGATCGTGGGCGAAGGTCTGCTGTCGGAAGCATCGGTTTTTATGAGGGGGGACTGATTCTCGAGGATGGGACGACCGGCACTTACGAACTCGGAGACGGTTGCGATCGGGTTGAGATGCCCGCGAATTGGAGCATTCTGCTTTTGAATCCGAGGGATTGCGGGCCGTCGGTCAGCGGCTGCGTCGAAGCCGAAACGTTTGCTCGCTTGGCCGTTGGGGAGTCGGACCACCGCGCGCGCGAGCGGCTGGTGGAGCTCGGGCGGGCAATGATGCGCTCGGCCGCAGCAAGTGACTTCAGTGCATTCAGCCACTTGGTGACTCAGTTCAACGCGGATAGCGGCCGGTTGTTTGCTGCCAAACAGGGTGGCCCCTACAACGGGCCGGCGATCACGGCATTGATTCG
>JBGTCJ010000515.1:0-2691 GCA_041748895.1 Pirellulaceae bacterium | reverse complement strand
AAATCTGAAGGCGGCCGACTATCGCACAGGCATCATCGGCAAACTGCACATCAACCCCGAATCAGCTTTTCCCTTCGATTTCACCGCCCTACCGAAAGCTAACTTTGCCCGCGAGAACCTTGCCAAGTATGCGAAGCAGGCTGAAGGGTTCATTCTTGCGGACGACTCGCCGTTCTTTCTCTGCGTCAATTATCCCGATGCCCACACCCCATGGATTCGTCAAGTCGATGGTCTACCCAAGGAGCCGCTAACCGCGGAGGACGTGACGGCACTTCCGTATTTTGGGATCGATAACCCCGAAATCCGTCATTCGGTCGCAGACTACTACAATTGCATCAGCCGGCTCGACACTTTGATCGGTGACCTACTCGACGCTCTGGAAAGGTCGGGCAAAGCCGATCACACGATGGTGATTTATTTCGGCGATCATGGTGCCGATATGCTGCGAGGGAAGCGGACGAGTTACGAAGGAGGCACCCGCGTCCCCCTGATCATCCGCTGGCCGGGACATGCCAAGCCGCAGGTGCGCGAGGAACTCGTTTCCACGATTGATCTGATGCCCACGATCCTCGAGGCCGCCGGAGCATCGGCACCCGCGGATCTTCCCGGCAGTTCATTGCTACCGCTGTTGGCCGGTGAGCGGCCTTCTTGGCGCGACCACTTGTTCACTGAGTTCCACACGCATGCGGGGACCACGAACTTCTTTCCGCAGCGGGCGGTGCGGAACGACCGCTACAAGCTGATTGAAAATCTCATGCCAGGCGAGCTGAATCCTGGCTACGAATTCACCTTCTCCAAGAAATTCGAGACCGCGCCCGCGACGATTGAAACGGCTTCTGCCGAAGTTCGTGCGGCGTACAATGTCATGCGCCGCCCACCACGGTATGAACTCTACGATCTGCAAGCGGACCCGTACGAGTTCCGGAACCTTGCCGAGGACAGTGAGTACGAAAGTGTCCTTGAAGGCCTGAAACAGCGACTCACCGCGTGGCGAGAAGCTACGATGGACCCGTTGCTCGATCCGATTAACCTGAAACGTCTCAAGGCCGAGATCGATGGGCTTGTCAAGAAAGACGCGAAGCAGCACTCATGGGATTACCCAAATTACTTCTTCAGCGATTAGATGCCCAAGATCGTGTGGGTCGAAGCCTCATGACGCATATTCGAATATTTCTCGCTTTCTTCATCACGTCATGGATCGCGGTCGACGCGTCGGCTGAAATATCGTTCAGCCGCGATGTTCGACCCATTCTCTCGGCGCACTGTTTCGCCTGTCATGGGCCCGATGATCAAACCCGCGAGGCCGGATTGCGGCTCGACTTCGAAGCGTCCGCGAAGGGTGGTTCTGACGGCGACGCGGCCGTGGTCGCGGGAAAGCCTGAGTTGAGTGCGATGATCGAGCGAATCACAAGCGTCGATCCCGATCAGGTCATGCCTCCACCCGGGCAACACCAACGGATCGCTCCCGCGGAGATTGCCATCTTGAAGGATTGGATCGAACAAGGTGCGTCGTGGGGTAGCCACTGGTCATATGAGCCGCCGGTTCGCCCCGAAGTTCCCGTGAGCAACGAAGCCAATCCGATCGACGCCTTCATCGCGAGTCGCCTGAGTGCGGAAGGACTTGCCTTCTCGACTGAGGCCGACCCGAGCACATTGATTCGCCGTTTGGCACTTGATGTGACGGGTCTGCCACCCGACCCAGAGGAATTGGCGGCGCTGAAGGATTTCACCGCCACTGAACTTGCCAGTTACTTCCTCAGCAAGCCGACCTTTGGCGAACACTGGGCCACCGGCTGGCTTGACCTCGCCCGCTATGCCGATAGCGCTGGCTATCCGAGCGATCCGGGGCGAGAGATCTGGGCTTATCGCGACTGGGTAATTCGCGCCCTGAACGCGAACATGCCCTTTGATCAATTCACGGTGGAGCAGATTGCGGGTGATCTTCTGCCCAACCCGACCGACGACCAATTGACCGCGACGGCGTTTCATCGCAACACGATGACACAGAATGAGGGCGGGACCAACGACGAGGAGTTTCGCACGGCTGCGGTCATCGATCGCGTAAACACCACCTTCGCTGTCTGGATGGGCACCACGATGGCTTGCGCGCAGTGTCACACGCACAAGTACGATCCGATCACCATCGAAGAGTATTTTCGGGCATACGCGATCTTCAACCAGACCGCCGATTCGGACCGGAAAGATGAAGCCCCGGTTCATGAACTGTTGACTTCAGAGCTGAAGCGGCAGCGTGAGGATTGGCGGCTCAAGGTCGAGGCGCTCGATTCGCGATTTTCAGATCCACTGCCGAAGTGGCTCGAGGGCTTTGATGAATGGCTCGGTTCACAGCCAGTCTTGAAAGAGGCGAAACTAAAGGCGGCCGTTGAGGCAAGTCAGCAGAATCGGACGAAGCAACAACTCGCGCTGTTGCGTCAGCACTACGTTCGAGGTGTCTCGCCAGCCAACCACCGCGAGCGGAAACGAATGACCACGCTGCAAAAGCGTCTCAGCGAAACCACACCCGTTACGGTCCCGGTCATGCGCGAATTGGTAGGTGAAGCGCGGCGGAAAACGCACATTCAGCTACGCGGTAATTGGCAGGCACTTGGCGAGGAGGTCAGCGAAGGAGTCCCGGCGGTTTTTCATCCGCTCCCCGACGGCGAGCCGCAGAACCGACTCGGTTTGGCGCGG
>JBGTCJ010000514.1:0-7156 GCA_041748895.1 Pirellulaceae bacterium | reverse complement strand
ACCGCCAAGGGCGGCAAGGCCAACTTCCCCTTCCTAATGCTGCGTTTCGAAGACACATTCTTGGCGAGTTGGGATCTCGAACTGCAGGTCAGTGGTTCAAAGGAGACGGCGGTCTTTGACTACAAGAAAGTAGCCATCGAGTTCCAGCGAACTAAGGACGGGTTCACGTACGAATCCGTTGGCGTTCAGGGGTGGGACATCTCCGCCGCCAACGCCGAAACCAACACGCCCGGTACCACTTGGCGGCATGACTTCAAGAAACGCGGTGACGTCGCGCTCGGCGCGATTCAGTCCTTCAACTCGCCGCGTACTTCCTAAGTTCGTTCACCCAGGAGGGCCCTGTCATTTCAGCCACCGAAGCACTGCGGCGAGGGAATTTGGCGGAGGCCCTGGAACATCTCAAGCGTGACGTTCGTTCCAAACCGCAGGACGTTGCCGCCAGGATTTTTCTTTTCCAACTCTTCGCAGTGCTTGGGCAGTGGGATCGTGCTCAGGCGCAATTGGTGGTCTGCGGACAATTGGATCCCGCAACGGAAATGATGGTAAAGGCCTACACCGAGGCGATCCGCTGCGAACGCCTCCGCGGCGAAGTCATGGCGGGAAGGAAGACACCGCTCGTGCTCGGTGAACCCGAACCCTGGTTGGCGGCCATGATTCAAGCCCTGATGATCCAGGACGCCGATCAAGCACAGGCCGCCGAAGCATTGAGGTCTAGCGCGTTCGAGGACGCCCCGGAAACACCCGGAACGATCCGTTGGCGCTCATCGGGGGTCGGCGCCGATGAGGTGATCGAGTCGGCTTCATTCCAATGGATCGCCGACGCCGAGATGACGCTAGGTCCGATCCTCGAGTGCTTGATCGGTGGACGGTACTACTGGGTTCCGCTTGCCCATATCCAATCGATTCGAATTGAACCGCCGACGGACCTTCGCGATCTGGTTTGGTTGCCGGCGCAGTTCACTTGGGCCGGTGGTGGCCAACAACTGGGTTTCATCCCGACTCGGTACTGGGGTTCGGAGTCGAGCGACGATGATGCGGTTCGCTTGGCGCGCAAGACCCAGTGGGTTGCGGGTCGCGGTGGCGTGGAGATCGCCAGCGGCCAACGCTTGATGGCTACGGACCAATCGGAGTACCCGCTGATGAACATTCGCGGTATCGATTTTGAACTTGCGGCGGTGCAAGGTGACGGGCCTTCCGTGACTTCGAGATTGCCAAGCGAGGGAGCGCCGGAGCATGGCTGATTTTGCCAACCGAGAGCGACTGCAGCCCTCGCTGTTGGACCGCTTGACGGATCACGATCCTCGCAATCAAAAGGAATCCCGCGACGATCGAGTCCTATCGGTCGAAAGGCTCAAAGAGAGCGTGCTGCGCGACTTGGAGTGGTTGCTCAACACCGAAAATCTCGCTTCATCGGTCGACTTGACGCCCTATCCCGAGATCGCCTCGTCGACGCTTAACTTCGGCCGGCCAGCGCTCTCGGGAAAGGCGGGATCGACGATCGACCTGACGCAATTGCAACAGCGAATCCAATTGGCGATTCTTCAGTTTGAGCCACGGATCATTGCGAAGTCGATCAAGATTCGAGTGGTTTACGCGGCCGATCTTTCGTCCAACAATTCGCTCAGCTTTGAGATCGAAGGTCAGCTTTGGGCCCAACCGTTGCCACTGACCCTTTTCCTTCGAACCGAACTCGACCTGGAGAGCGGGACCATCAGCGTGCTGGAGAACTGATCGATGAACCCGCGTTTGTTTCAGTACTACAACAGCGAACTCCAGCATCTCCGTGAGATGGGTGCCGAATTCGCACGGCAGTATCCGAAGGTCGCCGGCAGGCTTTCTTTGGACGAGTTCGAGTGTGCCGACCCCTACGTCGAACGGTTGTTGGAAGGCTTCGCGTTCCTCACCTCACGGATCCACCTAAAACTCGACGCCGAGTACCCGCAGTTGACCCAGCACTTGCTGGATGTGGTTTACCCCAATTATTTGGCGCCCCTGCCGTCAATGGCGATCGTTCGATTCGAACCCGATTTTCGTCAAAGCTCGCTCGTGGAAGGTCACGTCGTCCCACGTCAAACGGTGCTCCGGGGCATGATGGGACGAGGTGATCAAACGGCATGTGAATATCGAACAGGCCATGATATCACACTTTGGCCGCTCGAGTTGGTCGACGCCGGTTACTTTAGCCGTTCGGCCGCCGCGATCGACTTACCGCAACGCGTCCGCGACGTCAAAGCGACGATCCGCTTGACGCTTCGGACCCGCGGAATCGCGATGAACAAGCTGGCCATGGACGACCTTTCGCTGTTCATCTCGGGCAGCGAGCACTTGCCGATGACGCTCTATGAGCAAATCTTGGCCGACACGCGGGCCGTGGTGGTCCGTCCCTCCAAGTCGAATCCGGATTGGCAACACGTCCTCGAGGCGGACCAGGTGACGGCGATGGGATTCACGCCGCAGGAGGCGCTGCTTCCTGCGGTCGCTCGATCCTTTCAGGGTTACCGGATGCTGCAGGAATACTTCGCATTCCCACAGCGTTACCTTTTCGTTCGTGTCGCGGGATTGCGGAAGGCACTCGAGCAGGCCGAGGAGGATCGCATCGAGTTGATCTTTGCCCTGAATAAGTCGACCGAGGTTCTCGACGGGCGCGTGAGCCGATCGAATTTTGCGCTCCACTGTGTTCCGGCGATCAATCTTTTTCCGAAAGTGACCGATCGCATTCACTTGAACGATCAAGACCACGAGCACCATGTGGTGCCGGATCGAACTCGGCCTTTGGACTTGGAAGTGTTTTCGGTCCAGCGTGTCACGGGATTTGGTGCCGAGGACCGCGAGGGCCAGCCGTTTCTTCCGTTCTTCGCATCCTTCGACAGCGCTGAGCAATCCGGTGGGGGGGCCGCCTACTTCACGATCAATCGTCAACCACGGCGGTTGTCGCAGCGCGAGCGACGTATCGGGGCGCGATCGAGCTATTTGGGAGACGACGTCTTCCTGTCATTGGTCGACGCGAAACAGGCGCCCTACCGCAACGACTTGAGGCAGTTGCGAGTGGAGACGCTCTGTACCAACCGTGACCTGGTTTTGCAGATGCCATTGGGCTTGGGTGAGACGGACTTCAGCCTCACGATCGGTGCGCCGGTCGAGTCGGTTCGATGCATCGCTGGCCCGACCAAGCCGCTCCCGTCGCGCGCGGGCCAGCCTGGAAATCTCTTGTGGCAGTTGGTGGGCAGTTTGACGCTCAACTACCTTTCGCTGAGTGATCTATCCGACGGGCGTGGAGCGATGGCGATCCGCGATCTGCTGAAGCTTTTCGCCGCGGAGAACGACGCGGTAATGCAGCGGCAAATACAGGGTGTCCGCTCGATTCGTTCTCGCCGGGTCGTTCGCCGTGTTCCAGGTCCCGGCCCGATCACATTTGGCAGGGGCCTCGAAATTGGTGTCACTCTGGACGAGTCCGCTTTTGACGGGAGTGGGCCTTACTTGCTTGCGAGTGTGTTGAAAGAGTTTTTCGCCAAGTACGTGACGATGAACTCGTTCACTGAAACGGTGTTGCACGGGGTCACGCGAGGGGAGATCAAACGATGGCCAGCGATGATCGGCAGCCGATCACTGATTTAACGATCTACGAACGTATCCGAAATTCGCCGTACCGATTCGGATTCCTACTGACGTTGAGGCGATTGGATTGTTTGCACCAAGACCGACCACCCACGGGGCTCTCCGTCCGCGCCCGCGACGAGCCATTTCGACTCGGCCAGTACCCAGGACTCGATTTTGCTCCCGCGACCATGCACGCTTGCGAGCGGACGGCCGATGGTGAGCGATGGATTCTGCAGAGCCGATTCATGGGTCTGTTTGGTGCCAACGGTCCGCTGCCACTGCACCTGACCGAATTCGCCCGCGACCGCATGCGGCGACAGCACGACGACACGCTCTCGAAATTCTTAGATACCTTTCATCACCGATTGTTGTCTTTGTTTTATCGAGCGTGGGCCTCGGGTGAACCCACGGTTCAACTGGATCGTGCGAGCACCGATCGGTTTTCTGCCTACGTTGGTGCACTTGCAGGACTAGGTACCGACTCCTTTCGCCAACGCGACGCCGTGTCGGACCATGCGAAATTGCATTTCGCCGGGAGGCTCGTCGGCGGCGCTCGTCACGCCGAAGGACTCCAATCGATGATCGAACATTTTTTTCAAATCCCCTCCAAGGTTGAGCAGTTTGTGGGGCACTGGATGCGGCTTCCCGACGACTGCGTAACCCGTCTCGGGGAATCGCCTCAGTCCGCCACGTTGGGGCAGTCGGCGCTCTGCGGCGGTCGCGTGTGGGACACGCAATCGAAATTTCGCTTGGTGTTCGGACCGATCGACTTGCACGACTACTGCCGGTTGCTACCCGGGCGAGATGGATTGAAACGCCTGATCGCCCTGGTTCGAAGCTACGTGGGCGATGAATGGTTGTGGGACATTCGATTGCAACTCAAGCGTGAATGCATTCCGCAGACACAACTCGGTGGGCAGACGCAACTGGGCTGGACATCGTTTCTGATCAGTCGCGAACCTGACTTCGATGCCGATGCCGCCGTTTTCACTCCCCAGTACCCCTGATTTTTCGATTCTCCACTGCCTCGACGAAATCGACTCGACCATTCTCTCTTTAATTTTGCGAAACCAACGTGAGTGACATCAGCCGCGCGGCATTGTTTGGCAAACTCAACCCTCTAGCCTATCGAGCGATCGAGGGGGCAACGACGTTCTGCAAGCTGAGGGGGAACCCGTACGTCGAACTGGTTCACTGGTTGAATCAGATCTTGCAGAACCCGAACTCCGACTTGCACGAGGTGATGCGACATTTCGAACTCGATCCGTCACGGGTGGCGAAGGATTTGGTCGAGGCGCTCGACAAGCTTCCCCGAGGTGCCACCTCGATCTCCGACCTCTCGTCCCACATCGAGGATGCCGTTGAACGCGGATGGGTCTACGGCACCTTGATGTTCGGCGAGTCGCAAGTTCGCACCGGTTTCCTGCTGATCGGTATTCTCAAGACGAAACTGCTCGCCAACGTTCTGCTGGCAATCTCGAGTGAGTTCAAGAAGATCAAGGTGGACGATTTGACAGACCGGTTCTCCGAGATTGTCAAACGCTCGCCTGAGGAGCAACTTCGATCGAGCGATGGGAAATCGGTCGGCGGTGGAGCTGTACCCGGTGAGGCAAGTGGCGCCATGGCACCGCCGCAAATGGGAAAGCAGGAGGCCCTCACTCAGTTCACCGTGGACCTCACTGAAAAGGCCGCACAGGGGAAAATCGATCCGATCGTCGGACGCGACGAAGAGATTCGTCAGGTGGTCGACATCTTGATGCGGCGACGCCAAAACAACCCGATCCTTACCGGCGAGGCGGGCGTCGGCAAAACGGCTGTCGTCGAGGGTTTTGCCTTGCGAATCGCTGCCGGCGACGTGCCGCCGCCACTCAAGGATGTGCGGCTGCTGATGCTCGACGTCGGATTGCTTCAGGCAGGCGCGAGCATGAAAGGTGAATTCGAGAACCGGCTGCGTCAGGTGATCGAGGAGGTGCAGTCGTCCGAAAAGCCGATCATTTTGTTCATCGACGAGGCTCACACGCTGGTGGGGGCGGGCGGCGCGGCGGGAACCGGAGATGCGGCCAACTTACTCAAACCGGCGCTCGCTCGCGGGGAACTCCGCACCATCGCGGCCACGACGTGGGCCGAATACAAGAAACACATTGAGAAGGATCCGGCACTCACTCGCCGTTTCCAGAGCGTCCAAGTCAACGAGCCATCCGAAGAAAAGGCGATTTTGATGATGCGTGGGCTCGCCTCGACGCTCGAGGCTCATCATCGTGTGCAGCTGCTCGATGAGGCGATCGAAGCGGCCGTTCGATTGTCGCATCGTTACATCCCTGCTCGGCAGTTGCCGGATAAGGCCGTCAGCCTCCTCGATACCTCCTGCGCACGAGTGGCGATCAGCCAGCATGCGGTGCCGGCCGAAGTGGATGATTCGCGAAAGCGGATCGCGGGGCTTGAGACGGAGTCGCAGATTATCGGCCGCGAGCGGTCCGTTGGGATCGATACGCGGGAACGCGAGTCGATGAACACGGCATTGCTCGAGGCCGAACGCGCCCGCTTGGCCGAGCTCGAGCAGCGGTGGCAAGCCGAGAAAAAGCTCGTTGATCAGATTCTCGACTTGCGATCCCAATTGCGAGCGGAGAACGGGGTCGTCGACATCCCTTCGGATGACGCGAAGCCCAAAAGCAAAATCAAAGCCGAATCCGGCACCGAAGAGACGACATCGCGGTCCGCCGAACAAATGCGTGAAGATCTCCGAGCCCTTCAAAAGCAGTTGGCCGAGCTCCAGGGGGAACGCCCTTTGATTTTGCCAACGGTTGACCAACAGGCCGTCGGAAGTGTGGTTCAGGATTGGACCGGAATCCCCGTGGGGCGAATGGTCAAAAACGAATTGGAGACGGTGCTGCGACTTGCGGAAAATCTGGAGAACCGCATCATCGGTCAACGTCACGCGTTGGAAACTATCGCGCGGCGAATCCAGACCTCTCGCGCAGCCATGGACAATCCGTCCAAACCGATCGGTGTTTTCATGTTGGCGGGAACCTCGGGCGTCGGCAAAACCGAAACGGCATTGGCGCTCGCCGAGTGCCTCTACGGCGGCGAGCAGAACGTGATCACGATCAATATGAGCGAGTTTCAGGAGGCGCACACGGTGAGCACGCTCAAGGGAGCGCCTCCCGGTTACGTGGGGTACGGCGAGGGAGGGATCCTGACCGAGGCGGTTCGCCGTAGGCCCTACAGCGTTGTGTTATTGGACGAAGTCGAAAAGGCACACCCGGACGTCCACGAAATCTTCTTCCAAGTCTTCGACAAAGGTTGGATGGAGGATGGTGAGGGTCGCCGAATCGACTTCAAGAACACGTTGATCCTCCTCACGACCAACGCCGGAACCGAGTTGATCTCGAGCCTCTGCGCCGATCCCGAATTATTGCCCGAGCCGGATGCGATGGCGGCCGCGCTTCGTGAGCCGCTGTTGAAAGTGTTCCCGCCCGCCTTGCTGGGACGTTTGGTCGTGATCCCCTACTACCCGCTGAGCGACGAGATGATCGGAGCGATCGCGCGATTGCAGTTGGGC
>JBGTCJ010000513.1:0-16409 GCA_041748895.1 Pirellulaceae bacterium | reverse complement strand
GACATCCGCCTGATGAAGGACAGCGGTGTGACGCTGATCATGGTGCTCGGGATGCTTCAGGCTGTTTGGTCGGCCGGCACGAGCGTGAGTGACGAGATTGAAGGCCGCACGGCATTGACGGTCCTTAGCAAACCGCTCAGTCGGAGGTCGTTTTTGCTCGGCAAATACGTCGGAATCATGCTCACGGTGTTGGTGTTGTTCGTGATCATCGGAGCGGTGTTTTTGATCGTGGTGAGCTACAAACCGATTTACGATGCGCGGGAAACGACGCGGGTCGTTCCAACTTGGCAAGTCGGACATGAGGAGATCATGTCAACGGTACCGGCGCTCGCGCTTTATTTCATGCAAACCATGGCGATTGGTGGCATCGCCGTTGCGTTGGCAACGCGGTTGCCGATCCTCGCCAACTTCGTCGTCTGTTTCGTGATCTACGTGATCGGGAACTTGACCGCGCCCTTGGTCCGGTCGACAGTTGGGGAAAATGAGCTGGTCGGATTTTTTGGAAAGCTGATTGCGGTCGTGGTTCCCAATCTGAACACGTTCAATGTGCAGTCGGCCGTCGATGCCGGAAATCAAATTCCGCCGATTTATTTAGCCGGGGCCTTCAATTACCTGTTCTTCTTTTCGGTCATGATTCTGATGGTTGCGCTGTTGATGTTCGAAGAACGCGACTTGGCGTGATAAAACTGGTGTTGACGCTTCCGGACCGGTACGGCATGATCGCAGGTCGCTCGTGGTGGAACAGGTGACACTGGCCGCTGCAGGGATGCGTTTCGATTCGAAATTTACCCGTCACTTTCCGCCTGAGGCGGGCGGCGGGTTGACCGAACGGAAGGTGGTTCGCCGCACGTGCGGCGATCGAGCGTGAGTCGATAGGCCCTTTCGAGGAGTCGTCGGTGTCCCTTTCGTTGGACTTCGACCAGAAAGAACGGGTGCGGATGGCGGTCGACATTGTCGATCTCATCGGCAGCCATCTTGAGCTTCGACCGCAGGGCCGTGGTTATGTGGCGCGTTGCCCTTGGCACCACGATCAACGACCGTCTTTGCAAGTCAATCCACAGCGGCAAACCTGGAAGTGTTGGGTTTGCGACATCGGTGGTGACGTCTTCAGTTACGTGATGCGTCGCGACGGTGTTGACTTTGGTGATGCCCTGCGGGTCCTCGCCGAGAAAGCCGGGATTGAGATCACGCGGTCTGGGGCAAAGCGTGCCAAGCCGGGAAGTGCCGAAGACAAGGCGACGTTGCTCGCCGCAATGCGCTTTTCCGAACGCCTATTCTTCGATTTTCTCCAGGACTCGCCATCCGAGCAGGCAAAGGTCGCCAGGCAGTATTTGGCGGACCGTGGGATTGACGACGAGAGCCGACAGCGCTTTCGCATCGGGTTCGGTCCCGACGAGTGGTCATGGCTCATCGATGCGGGGCGCCGGGAAGGAATCTCGGGTGACGTTCTCCAAGCCGCCGGGTTGGCCGTCGCACGCGGACCCGGATCGGGACACTACGACATGTTCCGAGGGCGGATCATGTTTCCGATTCACGACCTCCAGGATCGCCCGATCGCGATGGGCGGTCGGATCCTTCCTGGTGTGGCTTCCGATCACGTTGGCGCCAAGTACATCAACGGTCCGGAAACGAAGTTGTTTAGCAAGTCGCGACAGCTATATGGCCTGAATTTGGCTCGCCAATCGATGCAGCAATCGGGTCACGCGCTGGTCATGGAGGGCTACACCGACGTCATCGCGGCTCGCAAGGCTGGGATCGAACCGGTCGTGGCAGTCCTCGGGACCGCCTTGGGGGAGTATCACATTGAGCTGCTTTCGCGGTTTGTGGACCGCGTATTTCTTGTGCTCGACGGCGATGAGGCCGGTCGTCGTCGCGCCGACCAAGTACTCGAATTATTTGTCTCGGCGGGCGTCGACCTGAGGGTGATCACTTTGCCCGGCGGTGCCGATCCCGCCGACTACATCACCAACGAGGGGCGCGCAGCGTTTGAGACGTTGATCGCCTCGGCGCCCGATGCACTCGATCACAAATTGGCGACGCTGATCGATGGCGTCGATTTGACACGCGACACTCACCGCGCCACCGCGGCCATCGCCAAAATGCTCGACATACTCGCAAAGGGTCGTGATTGCGGTTCGCTCAGGACCGGCCAATTGCTCGTTCGCTTGTCGCGGACGTTTGGGCTCCCGGCTGAGCAATTGCGCGAGGACCTGCAGCGGCGCGTGAGCACCAAGCGGCGCACGTGGGGGAAGAACGATTGTGCCGGCGAAGACAATGCCTCGGGATTCGACGATACCGGCCACTCATCGCAACTTTCGGTTCGAGACGGATCGGTGTTTGAAGCGGTGGTGTCCGAGCGGAGGCTCGAGCCGATCGTCGGGATCGATCGCGAGCTGTTTGAAATACTGATCGAACAACCGGACATGGTTGCTTTGGCGTTGGAGGCGATCGACCCGCAATGGCTGCAAAACGACACGGCTCGGCAGTTGATGAGTGTCTATCGCGACCTCGACTTGGCAGGGCACGAATGCGAGCTTTCGACCCTCATGAGCGCGATCGAAAACGAGTCGTTGAAGAATCACGTGGTCAGCCTTGACGAATCGATTCGGGGTCGCACCGATTACGCTTCGCCTCCGCACGCGGACCGATTCCAAAGCGTACTGACTCGATTTCGCAAGATGCAGCATCGAGCCGAGGCGAGGCGACAAGTTGCGCACTTGGAAAGCACGCGATTGGACGACGACGACGCCACCGAAATGTTGCTCGACATCATTGCCGCGCAGCGAACCCAGCAGGGCATTCATCGCTCCTGAGCCAGAGGCCCGGCGCCCACAGTTTCCTGGACATTCTGATTTACATTTTTCTCACACTTCAACAGCAAGGAGGCCCATCGATCGATCGCCCGAAACATTCCGCACCTGTTTCGGAAGCGAATGCGTTTGGCGGCAATCGATTGCCGCATCGACCCGATGTTCTGGCCGTCTGACCCACAGACTTTGTTCGGCCAGTCGTGAATGACACCACCCGCAACGCCTTGCCGCGAAGATCGCGGCGACGGCGAACAACAAACAGGAAGTTTGCCATGCAAGTGATGGACCAAGAGCTGAGCCATTTGATCGCTCAGGGAAATCGAGACGGCTACCTGACCTACGACGCGGTCAACGCCTACCTACCCGACGAAGATGTCAACCCTGAGAAGCTCAATTCACTCTTACTGGCGATCGAGGCACATGGGATTGAGTTGATTGAAGGCGCGGCGGCCTCACCCAAGGTAGCAGCCTCTTCATCGCGCCAAATTCCGCGTGGCAATGACGTTCCCTCGCGTCTGGACGGTCGGTCCGGCGATGGGGAAAGCGAAGCCCAAATCGACGACGCGGAGCACGCGTTGGTGAGTGAGCTTCGGAGTGATTTGCCGAAGGCAAGTGACGATCCGATTCGTATGTATCTCAGCCAGATGGCCGAGATTCCGTTGTTGTCTCGAGAGGAAGAGATCGCACTGGCCAAGAAGATCGAAATCACGCGTCGCCAGTACCGTCGGGCCCTGCTCGAGAATGACTACGCACTGCGCTCAACGGTTGAAACGCTTCAAAAGGTTCATGATGGTCAACTACCTTTTGATCGAACGATCAAGGTCTCGCTTACCGAGCGATTGACCAAGGAGCAGATCACAGGGCGGATGCCACACAACCTGAGGACGCTCACGCGGATGATTGCGCGCAATCGCGAGGACTTCGAGATCCTCGTTCGCCGTTCGACCAATGAACGACTTCGTGAGGAAGTGCGTCGCCGCTTCCTTCGCCGACGTCGCAAGGCGCTTCAATTGGTCGAGGAGCTGTCGCTTCGCAGTCGCCGTGTGACGCCGATGCTCGGGCAGTTGGAAAAGATCTCACAGAGAATGAATTACATCCGCGAGCGGTTGTGCCAACTGGGCGCCGATCCTTTGAGCCGCGACGAAGCGTCGGACTTGCGGCAGGAGTTGCGGGAGTTGATGCTCGTGACTCAGGAGAGCCCTCGTAGCCTCCACAACCGAGTCACTCGGGCGCGGACGCATTTTGACCGTTACGAGGCCGTCAAACGTCAACTCAGCAGCGGAAATCTACGTTTGGTCGTTTCGATCGCCAAGAAGTACCGAAACCGCGGACTTTCCTTCCTCGATCTGATTCAGGAGGGCAACACGGGGTTGATGCGAGCGGTTGATAAGTACGAGTATCGCCGCGGGTTCAAATTCAGTACCTACGCGACTTGGTGGATCCGGCAAGCGATCACAAGGGCGATTGCCGACCAGGCGCGAACGATCCGGATTCCGGTTCACATGATCGACGTCTTGAGCAAGTTGCGACAGGCCCAAAAGAAGCTGACTCAACAATTGCGTCGCGAGCCGTCGTCAGAAGAGTTGTCCGAATTCACCGAGATTCCCGTTGAGGAAGTTCGCCGCGTGATGGACATTGGGCGACATCCGGTCAGCCTCGACCGGCCCGTCGGCGAGGGTGAAGACAGCAGTTTTGGCGAGTTCATCGAGTCGAGCGACAGTGACAACCCGGTACGGACCGCTGGCAACGGCATGCTGCGAGCCAAAATCGACGAGCTGCTGCAGACGCTAACGTTCCGCGAGCGGGAGATCATTCGTCTGCGATATGGTCTGGTCGATGGTTACAGCTACACGCTCGAAGAGGTCGGACGAATTTTCAAGGTGACGCGAGAACGCGTTCGCCAAATCGAGGCCAAGGCGGTGGGCAAACTGCAGAGCCCGAGCCGCGTTCAAAGGCTCGACGGATTCCTCAAGGAAGCCGCGTGAGGGCGACAACCCGGTTGTTTCCTTAATATCTTCGCTTTTCGCTGAATTTAAGGCTTGGAGGGTGACTATCTTTCCCATCGGGAATCGCGAAAGCCGTCGGCGGTTTGCGTCGCAACACGCCGACGGTTTTAATGGTGGGTGGACAAGCGGAACTCGAATGCGACCGATTTTTCACCAAAGCCTTCCTAATGCAGCCCACCCGAACGAACGCGCCGCGGTCGACCGCTAGCCAACCGGACCCGAGTCACGAAGTAGGGGCCCTTTCGACCACGCCTCCGCACGCACCATCGGCCGACGGAAACGGAGATTCGGCGGCGATGGTCGGCCATCACCGGACCGATGATTTGGAACGTGCCGAGGCGCTTGTGAAGGCCTGCGGAGAGGTACGTCGACAAATCGCCAAGATCGTGGTCGGTCAAGATGAGGTCATCGAGCAACTGTTGATCGCGATGCTCGCGCGTGGACACTGTCTGCTTGAGGGTGTCCCGGGGCTCGCCAAAACGCTGATGATCCGTTCGCTCGCCGAATCGATGCACCTTCGATTCCGGCGGATTCAGTTTACCCCCGACCTGATGCCCGGGGACATCACCGGAACCGACATCATTCAGGAGAACGCCGAGAGCGGACGCCGGGAAATGGTGTTTCAGCCTGGCCCCGTCTTCACGCAGGTGCTTTTGGCGGACGAGATCAATCGCACGCCACCTAAGACGCAGGCGGCCCTGCTCGAGGCGATGCAGGAGCACGAGGTGACCGCCGGCGGGAAGACCTACCGATTGGAAGAGCCTTTTTTTGTGCTCGCGACTCAGAATCCGATCGAGCAGGAAGGGACTTACCCGCTGCCCGAGGCGCAGCGCGACCGATTCCTGTTCCACGTGGTCGTCAGCTACCCCAATCGTGATGAGGAGGGCGAGATCATTGATCGCACGACAAGCGGCGCGACCGCCCGTTGCACGAGTGTTATCGGAGCCGAGGAAATCATTGATTTCCAGCAGGTGGTGCGGAGCGTTCCACTTGCTGACAACGTCAAACATTTTGTGCTCGACTTGGTGCGTTCACTCCGCCCCGCCGATCCATCAGCCAAACCGTGGGTCCGCCAGTGCATTGAGTATGGACCGGGTCCAAGAGCGAGCCAACAGTTGGTTTTGGCGGGAAAGGCGCGGGCGTTGTTGCACAAACGCCATCACGTGACGATTGCTGACATCGAAGCGTTGGCGTTGCCGGTTTTGCGTCACCGATTGGTTCCGACTTTCACCGCGGAAGCCGAATCCTTGACGCCAGATCGATTGATCGAGCGTGCATTGAAGGAGCAGCCACGCCCGGCGGTGAAGCGGTAATGTCGATTGCCGAAATTTTATCGCCGGCCGAGCTCGAGCGGATTCGCGGTCTGGAGCTGCTTGCGCGGCAAGTCGTTGAAGGTTTCTGCACGGGGATGCATCGCTCGCCCAACAAGGGCTACAGCGTCGAGTTCAAAGAGCATCGTCCCTACGTCCAGGGTGATGAAATCCGTTCGATCGATTGGCAGGTTTTTGGCAAAACCGATCGGCTTTACGTTCGAGAATTCGAGGAGGAAACCAATCTTCGATCGACGATCGTGGTCGATGCCAGTGGGTCGATGAACTACGTCGGATCGCGGGCTGCAGGGGTATCCAAGTACCAGTACGCCGTGCGGTTGGCCGCGTGTCTGGCCTACTTGATGATCGGACAGCAGGATGGGGTGGCGCTGGCGACCTTCGATACGAAGATTCGAGAGTTTTTGCCGCATCGCAGTCGTCCGTCGCACCTTCAAGCGATCTACGCGGCGCTGACCCAGAGGCCACCCGGTGGCGAAACGGAGTTGGGCGATGTTCTCGCGGGATTGGCGAGGAAGCTGCAACGGCGCGGCCTGTTGATTCTGATTTCCGATTGCTTCGGCGACCCCGAGCGTTTGTTTCGAGCGTTGGCGAACTTTCGTCACAGCCGCCACGAAGTACTGGTGATTCAGGTCCTCGATCCTGACGAGATCGATTTTCCTTTTTCTGGCCGCGTGCGTTTCCGGGATCTCGAGCGACCCGGTGAACACCAGGACATCGATGCGGCGTCGCTGGCCGACGCTTATCGGCGAAGGTTCACGCTTTTTCAGCGGCAATTGAACGACGGTTGTGGAGTGCATCGTATCGACCTGCTGCAACGATTGACTTCCGATCCTCCGGCCGCCGGTTTGGCCGCCTACCTCGCGGCGCGAAGGCGTTTGCGATGATTTTTCTCAACAGCTTGCTTGCGCTCGCGGGAATCACGTTCGTCGTTCCTTTGGCGATTCACCTACTGTTTCGCCATCGGTTCAATGTCTTGGATTGGGGTGCGATGCACCTGCTCGATGCCATCGTGCGGGTCAACAAGCGGCGAATGCGACTTCGCAACTTGCTGCTCCTCCTGCTACGTTGTGCGATCCCAATCCTACTAGCCATTTGCATGGCAAGACCCGTGCTGACGGGCTGGCAAACGCCCGCCGGCGACGATCCGCTGTCGATGGTCATGGTGGTCGACACGAGTTACTCGTTAGCCCAGCGTTTCGATACGTCGACGAGACGAATCGACCTGATCCGCGACTCGGCGCGGCGAGTCATCGAGGCTCTGCCCCGCGGATCCGATGTCGTCGTGCTCTCGAGCGACGGCAGCTCACATCGCGGTGATCACCAGACCGCCGGCACGTTCGTCGATCGACTGGGTATCGGAGGGGGGCCTTTGGACGCCGAGGAACTGCTGTCGCGGGCGCTGCGGGAGTCGTCGATGTCGGCCACCCAGCGCCGACAGGTGTTGCTGCTGAGCGATCATCGCGCGGCGGATTGGAGTCAGCGTACGATCGACTCGCTCTCCGTTCTTCGACGCCGCGTGGACGCCATGTCGCCGCGCCCATTGATCGCTTGGGTGGACCCTTTCGTCTCGCGGTCGCGTCAGCCACCGGCGACGGCCACCGGCGTGGTGAACCGAAGGATTTCGCGGCTCCAACCGCGTGAGTCGACGGCGTCGATCGGGCAAACGGTCCGTTGGCTCGTGGAGGCTCGGGTCGAGGGAAATGATTCGACGTCGGTCACCATTGAATTGCGCGTTAACGGGATGGCTCACGAGGAAAAATCGGTCCCACTTCGCAGTGGCGTGGCGACGACTCACTTCGACCTGGTGTTGCAGGCCGATGGACGGCACGTCATCGAGGCGAGGGTCTCAAGCGGACTGCGGAATGCGGCGGCTATGGTGGACGCTTTCGCGCCGGACGACTCCATGCTCGTCGACTTCTTGGTCACGCCCCCGATTGACGTCTGGTTGATCAGCGGTTCTCCGCGAGATGGTCCGCTTGGCAACGACACCGATTATTTGGCGATCGCACTGAGTCCGCATGCGATGGCCGGTGAGATCGCGCACGACCGCTTCCACACGCGGACGGTTCGTGCGGGGAATTTATTGCGTGAATCCGAGAAAGGGCACCCGGATGTGATCGTGCTGGCAGACGTTGGTAGGATCGACTCGCGGGATGCGGACTACTTGATCGATCATGTGGAGACACGTGGGGGCACACTGGTCGTTTTTGCCGGACCTTCGACCGAAGGGGACCGCTACGATGACCGGCTTCGGGGCAGCGATGATTCGCCACTCCTGCCGCTTCGATTCGATCAGGTCATCGACCTTGGCGATGATTGGCAAACGATCGACTCCGAGGGCTTGACCTACCCGCCTTTAGCCGTCTTCTCCGAATCCGAGCGGGGTTCGCTCGACGCGGTTGAAGTCGCAAAATACCGGAAAATGCAATTTCGCCAAAGTGAGGATTCTTCCCGCGTTGTACTTAGGCTCGCTAATGGTGAACCACTGATCGCCATCGGGCGAGGCAAAACAGAGGGCGCCGGTGCGGTCATGCAGGTGGCGATCACATGCGATGACGACTGGTCATCGATGCCTCGCCGACCCGCGTTTGTTCCCTTGATGCAACGTCTGTTTGCTCATTTGGCGACGGGGCAACGGCTCGCTGCCCCAACGCATAGCGGCCGGCCACTGGTATTGCCGCCAGGGATCGCGGAGGGAGCCAGTGTCGATTCCAACGCGGTGACGGTCTGGACACCCGGCGGTGAACTGGCTCGCACCGCGGTTGATCCGAGCACGGGTACGATTCGCGTCGACGACACAAGGCAGGCAGGCGTCTACCGGATTAAATCGGGCGATCAAACAATCGGGTTCGCTGCGATTGCGGTTCCGACGGTCGATTTGTCGCTGGTTGCTGCTGAGGTTAGCCAGGTCGATTCGATCGCGGAGAAGATCGGCGCCGTGCGGTTTGCCGCAATCGATGATTACCTGCGAGAAGATTCGGATCGGCGTTACGGTCGCGGTATCTGGACCTACTTCCTTGTTGCCTTGCTGGCCGTGATGATCCTCGAGCCGGTGGTTCAGCAGCGTGGGGCGCGAGCGACGTAGATGACATTCCACTCTGAATTGCCGATCGCGCTGGTGACGGGAATCGCGATGTTGCTGTCGGTGGCAGTCGCCGTTTTCTACTTTCGCGAGACGCGCCGATTGGCCATGCCTCACCGCGTGTTGTTGCCGCTGCTTCGAGCCACGGCGGTCGCGCTGGTGCTGATGATGCTTTGCGGCCCGGTTCTTCAGTGGCGACGTGAATCGGGGGAAGTGCTCAGGGTGTCGGTTTTTGTTGACGCGAGCGACAGCATGTTGGCGACCGACGCGGAGGGCGGCGTTTACGACATCACGGACTCCGCGAACCCTGCGGCGGAGAGTGCTTCGGACCGGCCCACACGCTTGGACCTTGCCGGCGGACTTCTGCTTGGTAGCCAAGCGTTTAACGGGCAAAACATGGGAGGTTGGCTCGAGCGAGCGGCCCAATTGCACCGAGTTGAGGTATTGGTCCTGGCCGACGATCGAGTCGAGGCGATCATTGACACCAGTTCACCGGAGCCGCTGCCACCGCGGCTCGCCCTACCGACGAATTGGCAGGGGCGGAGAACGAATCTCGCGGACCCGATCGAGAACCGTCTCGGATTGGAAACGACGCAAACGGATCTCGCGGGTCCGGCGGGAGAAGCGGCGCCGTCGCCCTCAATCGCAGCGACGCGCGAGAGTCGCCAACGGCCCAATCGGTGTGTCGTGTTGATGAGCGATGGTCTTCACAACCTTGGGGGATCTCCGCGAGAGCTTGCGCAGAAACTGGGTGACATGGGCGTTCCGATTCACGTGATCGGCATGGGTGGTCAGCATGAGCCAAGGGACGTCGCGGTGCTCGATATGGAGGCGCCGGTTCAGGTCGCTTCGACCGGGCGTGCCACTGGTGTAATCACGGTGAAGGATCGGATCGGCGAAGGGGTCCCCCTCACTTTGAGAATCACATCTGGTGATCAAACGGTTTGGCGTCAGACCTTAACGAGCCAAGATTCCATGTCACGCCGCGTCCCGTTCGATTTTCCAGTAGCCGGTTTGGTGGATCAACTTCGGCGCGGCGAGGGCACTTTGGTCGAGCGGTCACGCATCACATTGCCGCTGCGAGCTTCGGTCGATCCGGTCGAAGGCGAGTTTGACCTGGCGAACAACTCGATCGATTTTCGAGTCGGTGCGGCGATACGCCAGCGTAAGATGTTGATCGTGGATGCGCGTAGCCGATGGGAAACACGGTACTTGCGAAACGTATTCGACCGAGATCCGACCTGGGATGTCGTGACGGTCATTCGTTGGCCCGGCGACGGCGAGCTCGACGCCACTCGTTCGGACCATGGTCAGTTTCCGACCGATGCGAAGTCTCTCTTGAGCTACGACGTCGTGATTTGGGGCGATGTCGGTCCCGAAGTGGTCACCGGCGAGCAATTGGGTTGGATAGAAGAGTACGTCGCACAGGGTGGCGCGCTGGTGTGGATCGATGGCCAGCGCGACGCATTGACGGGATTTCGGGGAACGGTGATCGAGCCGCTGCTGCCTGTCAAGCGATTGACTCAGACCTTTCAAGGAGGGATTGGACCTGTCGTTCCGACGGCGATCGTGTCGGAGCGCGCGGCATTCCGTTTATCTTCATCGGCGGTCATCGAGGGAGAAGACCGCACCAGCGACCCGTCAGCGGTATGGAAGGAGCTCCCGCCGCCGAATTCCATTCGTCAGGTAGCGGCATTGCCGGGTGCAGAGGTCTGGTTGGCTGCGAGCGTCGCCGACCAGGCGACGCCGGCCCCGGTGATGGTGGCGCGCTTGTATGGTGGCGGCCAGGTGGTGTACCTTGCGACCGACGAGACCTGGAGGTGGCGTTTTCGGGTCGCTGATCTCCACCACGCGCGATTCTGGAATCAAGTGGTCGAGTCGATCATGCAGCCGCCATTCGAGGTTCAAGACGACTACGTGGCGTTGTCCACGGGGGCGGCTCAGTACCGCGAGGGGGCCGAGGCCGCCGTCAGAGTGCGTTTGCGGGACGCGGCGGGTAGTCCAGTATCCGATGGGGTCGTGGAAGCGACGCTTCGTGAGGCCTCCGGCAATGCGTTGGTCGTGCCGCTTCGATTGGTCGATGGTGACCGCGGAATCTATCAGGGCCAAACCGATCCGCTCGAGGCCGGCCGATATGCGATATCGGTCCGTGCGGCGGGCTTTGGCGCCTCCACCTCGGTATCGAGCGAAATCTTGGTGACACCGACTCGAAGTCGCGAAAGCGATCGGATCGCGAGGGACGAATCACTTTTGCGATCAATCGCCGCGGCGTCGGGCGGCGTTTATGCTGACTATCAAGAGGCGGATCGAGTTTGGGACGCGATCTCAGCGAGCGGGGACGGGGCGATCATCGAGCGTCGAATCCCGCTCGCACAGACCTTTCCCTGGTTTGCGGCGGTATTGGGATTACTCACAATCGAATGGTGGCTACGGAAAAGAACCGGACTGATCTGACATGAGCCTGGCAATCGACCCCCGAACGTTTCACAAATTGACACAGTTCGATCGACGGCGGCGTCGTTGGCGCGTCGCGCGCGGGCTGCTTCTGGCCGTGTTCGTTTGGGTCACCGCGATCTTGGCGTTTACTTGGATCGATGCCGTATGGGTCATCGATCGTGGGGAGCGTATCGTTTTGTCCCTAATCGGCTACGCGGCGGCGGTTTCCACTTTCCTTGTCGTGATCTCCAAGGGGCGCAGACAGGGTGACCCCCACAGCATCGCGGCTGCGGCGATCGAGTCCTCAAGGCCTGAACTTCGCGACCGATTGTTGTCATCGATCGAATTGACCCGCCGGGGTGATGCGGCTGGGTCGCCCGATTTCATCCGTTCGCTGCAGCGCGACGTTTCGGCAAGAATCGGCCGGGTCGACATTCGTCAGCTGCTGCCGTTTGCGCTGCTCAAACGCCCGTTGACCATTGCCGCGGGTTCGGCCGCTGTGGTGCTTTCGCTGATGGCACTGCCCGGTCTCGATTTCTCCACCCGCTTCACGCGTGCCATCGTGCCGGGCATCGATATCGATCGCGTCTCAAGAACGAAGATTCTGATCACTCGGCCATCGCCCCCGACGTCTGCAGTCGCTGCCAATGAGCTGACAGCCATTGTGGTTGAAACGACGGGGGTGCCGGCATCCTCGGCGACTCTGCAGTGGATTGACGCATCGGGCAGACGCCAACATGTGGCGATGGCCGACGGTGGTAACGCGGCGATCGGTGATTCGGATCCGCGAGGCAAAGAGAAATCTTTTCGATACGCAACCAATTTGGCGATCGCCGAGGATCCCGTCGCGTACCGCGTGCTCGCGGGCGACGGGGTGACGGCGTGGCATCAACTCCAGCCTCGTCCGCGACCCGCGGTCATTGAGTTTGAAAAGGAAATCATTCCGCCGAGCTACAGCGGTTTATCGCCAAGCCGACGGATCGAGCCGGATGGGGAACTGGCGGGCCTGGGTGGGTCGACCATTATCCTCACCACGCGATTTCAAGCTCCGGTTAGGGATGTCGTGTTTCGCCGGATCGGCTCCGATGTGCAAACACCGATGCACGGAGAGGGGGAGGTCTGGAGCTGTGCCATCGTGCTCGATCAGGACGATCGCTACCAAATTTTAGCGACCAGTGTGGAGACCGGGTTCGACAATCCTCTCAGCCCGCGTTATCCGATGTCCGCCACGCTTGACCTGCCGCCCACCGCGAGCTGGATCGATCCCTCGGACGAAGCCAATCCTGCGGATCGATCGGTATCCATGCCCCGCCGTAGCGCAGGGAACGCTCGTGTGCCGACGCCGCGTCAATTGGTCGCTTCATTCGCATCGATCGAATTGGCGGCCGTGTTCGAGGACGATCTGCCACTTTCTCAGGTCCATCAGGAATTCTCGGTCAACGGTGGCCCTTGGGAGACGCGGCGATTGGCGACGTGGCCGACCCAAACCCCTGTCGATGCCACGGACCCCGCGCGCTCGGAACCAAGCGACGCCATCGAAGAGGACGATCCCATTGACGATGGCCCGCTGCGTTTCGTTCACCGATGGCAGTGGAACCTGGCGGAGTCTGTGGGGCCATCCACACCGCTACGAGGCGGAGATCTCCTTCGCACACGGGTCGTGGCACGCGACAGAAACGCGCAGCGTGGCGAATCGGAAACGAAGGAGTTCCTGATCACCGAGTTCGAATTTGATCGCACCGCCGAACAACGGCTGGGCCAGTGGACTGCACTCGCGCTCGAGACGGCGCAGTGGAGATCCAATCCGAAGGACCAGGGAGTCACGGATGCGATCCATCGGCGGATCATCGACCTGATGAAGCGATCACCGCACGACGGGGAATCGGGTGAACTGGAGTTGATCGGCCGTGCCACGGCAAGAATAGCGCTCGCTGATGCCAAGCAAATCTCGGGAAAGCCCGAAGTCGTGGAAGCCAGCGTGCAGGCCGCGGTGGGGCATCGAATGGCGCTGCTGATGGCTGAAAATGTCCAGCGGATGCATCAGCTGATTGGTCCGATCCGAGAGCGTACGGATCAGATCGATGACGATTTATTGAATCGTTGTTATGTCGTGATCACCAGTCAGTTGCGGGAATTGTCGCGCATCATCGAGCAGACGCGCGACGTGTTGCCGTCATCGACCAGGCAGCACTACGACCACCAGCAGCGTTGGCTCTCGGACTGGCTCAATCGACTTCGCGAAATCGAGAATCGCGACGGGCCGTATGCCGAACTGCGTTCAGTCACCGGATGGTTGGCCGGCGACATTGAGCAGCGCCGGGGGGGCGGAATGATGGATGGCCGACTCCCCTCGCTGCAGGCCGATACGCTGACGAAAATGAACCGGGCGGTTGGCTGGTTCCGGGAACACCTGCACGCCCTAGCGAAATTGCAGGAACCTGCGACTGGGACTCGGTCGAGGGCTCGTGCAGTTGGCGACAGTGAGTCCATCCGCGCCGCGAAGTTGGCGTCGGAGGCGAGAGCCGTTGATCGGGCAACGCTTCGCGAGCGGATTCGGGGTCTGATCACGTCGGATGCCGATCTGCACTTGCGGCGAGTCGAGGCGGACCAGACTTTTGTCGCTGATCTTCGCTTGCTCAACCGGGTCTTGGACCACGTCATGGACGACTCGTTCGAAGATCCGCAGGGCCGGGACCTCGCGACCCTCATCCGGCTCATTGGCGACTCGTTTCACATGCTCGAGGCCGGCCATGACCTCCTGCAACTGGGCCGAGAGTTTCGCTCGCTTGCCGATGACGATCGTTGGTCGGGCGACTCCGACGCCGCGAGACTCGATCCGGCCGCGCGGTGGGAGCGCATTTCGCAAGCGATGGACCGGCCTCTTGACGGGTTAGTACAAGCGGGGTTGTCACCCGCTATCGTCGAACGCTTTCAACAATGGCGAAACGGTGACGCTGCGAGGCAGATCGGTACGGCATTGACCGCACGGCGTTGGCAGGGCAATGAGACAGGTTCGATTGCCGACCAACTCGATGCCCATCACCTTGCTTTTGTTCAGCATGCGGAAACGCTCGTGCGACCGATGCAGATCGCTCGCAGAACGTTGCAGAATTTGCTACCGGGTATCGCGGATCTGGCCGATGAGGCTGGGAAAAAGCTCCGGTCAGCTGAGGAGATCGCATCGCGCGCGAGTCAACCCGCGCGTGAACGGGCCGATGAGGTGGATCGGCTCCGGCGCGAAGCAGACGATTTGGCCCAACGGCTAAAGGATCGCTTGACCGATGAGGCGAATGTCCAGGACCTCAATGACGATGCAGCCCGACAGCGAGCCAGGAACGCCGATATCGCCTCGCGCGCGATTGATCAAGGAATGGAGGAAGTCGCGGACGCCGTTAGCGACGCGACCCTCGCGCGAGATGATGACACGGCTCGAGATCGCTTGGACCAGGCGGTCGACCCGATCGCCCAGGCCGCCCAGACCATGGAACAAGTGGCCGAACATTATCGAGCGATGGAGGCGAAGTTGGCCGACGGGGATTCACCTCCATCGCAAGATCAACCGCCCTTTGGCAATTTGGAACAGCAGTTGGACCTTGAGGCGCAGCTGGATCGCGAGTTCGCTCGCAGCGAAAATCTCGCCCAAGCGTTGAATCAGGACCCTCGAGAATTGCTTGAAAAACTTGAGCAAGAGCTAAATCGAAATGAGCCGATGCGCGACGAATTGACGGGGATTGCGGAAACGGCAGCTCGGAACGCCGAAAAGCAATTGATGCAACAGGCCCAGCGAGAACGCGAGTTGCAATTGCAGATGGAACGGAGCGATCGTGAGACTTTCGATCGAAAGCGAAAGTGGGAAGATGCGATTCGCGTCGCTCGAGAGCTGGCTAATGAAATCGAATCCACGTTGATGACGGCGGCGAAACAAGCATCGCGAGAATTGCGCGAGCTTTCGCCCTTGAGCCAACAAGCCTCGGAATTTGCTCAATCGCAATTGCAGCAGGCATCGTTCGAACTCAAGTCCGCGATCGAGCGGGCTTCACAATCGGTCTCGGCCGATAGCCAAAGGTTGGAGGACCTGCAAAAGCAGGCAAGTGACATTCGACGGCACGTTGGAGGTGCGATTGAGCATCTCGAGCGAGCGGATCAATCGCTGCAGCGGATTGAGGACGATGCAGGCTCTCAAGTGGATGGCAAGAAACGCGAGGCCGAACGTCGGGAGATGGAAAAACTGTTGCGGCGTACTCGCGACCAACAAGCTGCTTCGGCTCGCAATCAGCAGAATCGAATCGGGCAGGAAGTAAACAACGCCGAGCGCGCCGCCAACGAGGCCCGCGGGCGCCTGGGTCAGCGAGAGAACGAATGGCGTGATTTGGCCGAAAGGCTCGAGAAGCAGCCCGACGATTCCCCGCTCCGCGAGACTGCCGCTGACGCTAAGTCCCGTCTTGCTGAGGCTCAGTCGCAACACGATGCGTCGCGCGAGATGCTGGAGTGGCGACGTGACAATTTTGATCGGGCCAAGCGGAGGGTTGAGGAGATCAGTCGCGCGCCGTTGGAGAACTTTTCGGCCGATCGTCCGGCCGCTGAGATGGCACGTCGAATGGGAAGCCGTGCCACAGAGTGGCTGCGGGGTGTCACCGAGCGGATGGCCGCCTCCGAGGCCGCCGAAGGACTCGCGGCACCACTGAGCGTCGATGAGAGCGCTCTACGAACGACACAGTCGGCGCAGCGGGACGTCGCAGCCGCG
>JBGTCJ010000512.1:0-12203 GCA_041748895.1 Pirellulaceae bacterium | reverse complement strand
CGATCTCGATCGACACTTTCGCGATGTGATTCCTGATGCGGTGACGCTGCCGCAACGGTTTCGCCAAATGGGCTGGAAGACGGGGCGCGTTGGCAAGATTTTCCACTACGACGTCCCGCGTCACATCGGAACCGATGGGCTCGACGATCCTGACTCCTGGGACCTTGTGGTCAATCCCAAGGGTCGTGACGTCACCGACGAGCCGTTGATCATCAACCCGACGCCGCAAAGGCCGATCAGTGCGGCGCTGAGTTGGCTCGCCGCCGAAGGAACCGACGAACAGCAGACCGACGGAATGATCGCCACCGGCGCGATCGACTTTCTCGATCAGAATCGCGAGAATCCATTCTTTCTCGGCGTCGGATTTTTCAGGCCGCACACGCCATTCGTGGCCCCACGCGATTACTTCAACCTCCATCCACTGCCGCGAATTGAGGTGCCGTACGTTGACGCCGATAGCTGGAGCCGATTTCCTCAACCGGCCATTCCCCACAATATCCTCTCGCCCGGTTACGGTCTCCCTCGATCGACGCTAATCGAAGCGCTGCGTGCCTACTACGCTTCGGTCCGTTTCGTCGATACCCAGGTCGGCCGCATTCTCGACGCCCTGGACCGTTTGAATTTGAGCGAGCGGACGATCGTCGTGTTTTGCAGCGATCACGGTTATCACCTCGGCGAAAAGGGGTTGTGGCAAAAGCGAACCCTTTTCGATCCTTCGGCACGTTCCCCCCTAGTGATTGCGGCACCGTACCTCAACGCCGCGGGCGGTGTGACGTGTCGCCGGGTCGTTGAGTACGTCGATCTCTACCCGACATTGATCGATTTGGTTGGAGAGGCCGCCTCGCCGACGCTCGCAGGCAAAAGCCTTGTGCCGCTGCTTCGCAATCCCGAAGCGTCCTGGTCCGAGATGGCGATCACTCAAGTCGTCCGTCCGATTCCCGCGAGCCGACCGTTCGGATCGCCTCCTCGGCTGGTGATGGGTCGATCGATCACGACCGACCGGTGGCGGTACATCGAGTGGGACGGTGGTGAGCAAGGTCGAGAACTCTACGACCACCACGCCGACCCCAAGGAGCAGTTCAACGTTGCGGAGCAGCCGGAACATCGAGCGACGATCGAGCAGTTGCGGGAAACGCTCGAGCGACACGCCAACGGTAAAGTTCCCGATGCTGAGATCAACCCCGCACGACTCTGACGCCGCGTGCCCAGCCACGGCGTCACGAGCCACACGCCGTTTGCGACTCAGGCGAGCGATTCTTTCTGTGCGGTCGCGTCGGAGTGAATCAACGAGTGCTGGACATCGCCCGGTACCGCCTCGTAATGACTCAGTTCGATCTGATAAGACCCCGTTCCGGCGGTCATGCTCGACAGCGTTCGGTTGTAGTGACCGATCGCTCGTAGCGGAACCTCGCACTCGATCACCTGCATCGCGCCACCGGCGGAGCCACTTCCGAGGACACGTCCACCGCGACTGCTCATGTCGCTGAAAACATCCCCAACGTGGTCGTCGGCGACCGTGACGTGCATTTTGACGATCGGTTCGAGGAGCGCCGGCCTTGCGTGCCGAAACAAATCTCGAAAGCAGTGAGCCGCCGCCGTCCGAAAAGCTTGTTCACTGCTATCGACCGGGTGATGTTTTCCGTAGTGCACTTCGATCGCCAGGTCCTGGATCGGGTGCCCAGCGAGCACGCCCGAGGCGATCTCGTCCAATACCCCCTTCTCAACAGCGGGCATGAAATTGCCGGGAATCGAGCCACCGACAACCGAATCGACGAACAAGAAATTCTGCCCGGCGTGGTAATGGTAAGACTTGAGTTGAGGGAACCTCGCCTTGGTTGCGAACCGCTCGATATCGGTCCCGCGCGGTAGCGGTAGCAATCGAGCGTGAACCTCACCGAATTGTCCGCGTCCGCCACTTTGTTTCTTGTGGCGGTAGGAACCTTCGGCCGTCCCGGTAACGGTCTCCCGATACGGGATTTTCGGATCGTGCGTGTCGATCTCCAGTCGATCTCGTCGCGCCAATCGCTCGCGAAGAATCTGCAGGTGCAACTCGCTCATGCCGGTCATCACCAGTTCGCCCGTCTGCTCATCGCGCGAAACCTCGAGCGTCGGATCTTCTTCGGCTAGCTTCGCCAGCGATGCCGACAATTTGTTTTCATCGCCGCGGCGGGTCGGTGCGACGGCCAGCCCCACCATCGCATGCGGGAAGGGGATCGGACGAAGGTCGTCATCGCCCAGCACCGTGCCGATGTGCAAATCGTCGAGCTTGATAACCGCGACCACCTCGCCGGGGCCGACCATCTCGACGGGCTCAAGCACGGAACCTTGAACTCGCATGAGTTGCCCGAGCTTGATCGATTTGCCACGGGTTCCGAGCGATACCGTGTCGTCGCGCCGTAGCGTCCCGCGATAGACACGCAGGTAACTGATCTTTTGTACGAAAGGATCGATCCGCGTTTTGAACACTCGGGCAACGAGTGGGCCATCGGGATCGGCATGGATCGACCGCTCTTCAGCGTCCGGGGAAATGACACGCAGTGGCGAGTCCGCAGGTGATGGGGCAAACAGCGCCAGCGCGTCGAGCAACTCGCTCAGCCCCACGCCTGCCGCGGTCGAGGTCGCCAGAACGGGAATGATGTGGCCGGATGCTACCGCCTGACGAAGCAGAGGGCAAAGCAATGTGGGATCGGGCGCGATCCCCGAAAAGTACTGTTCCATGAGCGTTTCGTCACTTTCGACGAGCCGCTCGACAAGGTGTTCGTGAGCTGCGGCCAGATTCATGGCGGCGTCGCGCGCCTCCTCGGGTAACTGCAGAACGCTCGCTACCCCACGAAGCGTTGCCGAGCGACCCAGTGGTACGGTAAGCGGCAGGACACTCGGCCCCCAAAGGTCGCGCATTTGCTGAACCAGCGCAGCGAAATCGGCGTTGGCGTCGTCCAGCTTGGTCACGATCAGGCATCGCGCAATGCCCGCGCTCGCGGCTTCCTCCATCACTCGACGAGTGCCGATTTGAATGCCACTGTGAGCATTGACGCAGATCGCAGCGGTTTCGACCGAATGAATCGCCGCAATCGTGCTGGCGACGAAATCGGCATACCCCGGCGTATCGATCAACACCAACTCGTGCTGATCGTGCCGACAATGCGTCAGGGCCGACTCGATCGTGTGGCCATGAGCCTGCTCCTCGGGATCGTGATCGCAGACGCTCGTCCCGCGAGCGACATCGTGATCTCCCGTTACCGCACCTGTCACGGCCAGCAAGCGATCGATCAAGCTCGTCTTGCCGGCCGAACCGTGACCCCCGAGCACAATGTTTCGACGAACCGAAATGTCGACACGTTCCATGGCGAGGCCCCTTCATGAGAGAAGTGACGCTCCGCCGCCTGAAATCGCCGCCCGAACCACGGACCGACTTACGGCGGACGCGTTGGATGAGGAAGCCTCCAACGTAAGCGATCCGCCGGCAGAATGCGAATCTGCGTGCCCAAAAAGTGGCGGGGACGTGAAACTGACCGTCATTCCCCGCCGCAGCCGTCATCGCGTCGCAGCCGTCATCCCGCAGCAACCAGCGTCACATGGCGCCCAGCTTGGCAACCAAATCGGCCGTGCGACAACTGTATCCCCATTCGTTGTCGTACCACGAAATGACTTTGGCCATCTTCCCTTTGCCGCCAAGGACCTGCGTGAAATCAGCCGCGAAAATGCTGCTGTGCGGGTCGTGGATCACGTCGCTGCTGACGATCGGGTCGGTCGTGTAGCAGAGGATGCCCTTGAGCGGGCCTTCGGCCGCCGCCTTGATCGCGGCATTGATCGATTCGGCATCGGTCTCCTTCGCCAAGTTGACGGTCAAGTCAACCACGCTTCCCGTCGGCACCGGCACACGAATGGCAATCCCCGTCAATTTGCCTTTGAGTTCGGGGATCACCAGCGCGACCGCTTTGGCCGCTCCCGTCGTCGTCGGGATCATGTTGATCGCCGCGGCTCGGCTGCGATACAGGTCCTCGTGCGGTTGATCCTGGATCTTCTGATCGTTCGTGTAGGCATGAACCGTGGTCATCAGACCCGATTCGATTCCGAAGGTTTCGTGGAGGACCTTGGCGACCGGTGCCAAACAGTTCGTGGTGCAGCTGGCGTTCGAGACGCACTTTAGGTCCGCGGTCAACTGGTCATCGTTGACACCCATCACGCATGTGAGGTCGGCGCCGTCTTTGGCCGGAGCGCTCAACACGACTTTCTTGCACCCCGCTTCGAGGTGACTGTCGTAACCGGGCTTTTCGCCGGTCGCTCGCGCCGTGAAGAAGCCGGTCGATTCGATCACCACATCGACACGGTGATCCTTCCAAGGCAATTTGCGAGGGTCGCGTTCGGCCAGGGCATGGACCTTTTGTCCGTCGACAATCAAGAAGTTGTCGTCGTATTCGACCGTTCCCGGATAGCGACCATGAATGCTGTCGTACTTCAACAACGTGGCGAGCGTCCGGTTATTCGTCAGGTCATTTACCGCAACGACCTCGAACTCCCCCTTGCGTTCCATCAAGTTTCGGAAGGTTAGACGGCCGATGCGACCAAACCCGTTGATTGCGACTCGAATTGCCACGGTACTTCAAACTCCTCGTAATGCCGGATCGATGTTGAACTGCGAACCCTTAACGATCGGGCTCAGGTGCTCAGCAGCGTGCGACCCCTGTCGCACTGTGACTTTCCTACCCGTTGTGCGGCGGATTATAGGCTAAAAAAGCGAATATGAACCAGCCCCCGCCCGCATCGCACCACCGCCTCGCGCCGCCGCTCGTGCCGGATGATGAAGCACGTACCGCGACGGATTCAGACGTGGACGTCCATGCCGATTCGGACCGGGACAGCAGCACGGGGAACTACCGTCGGCCTCTGTGGCGGTTGCCGCCGGGTGTCTCTGCGGGTACCTGGGAATACAGCCGCCGCGAGTCGATTGCCAAGGACTACAGCGACTTCATCGCAGGCACACCGCTCGTTCGATTCGACACCCAGGTCGTGCTCGACGCGCTGCCGACGCCGAAGATCGATCGTGGCACTCGGGTCGTCGATTTTGGATGCGGCGATGGCCGAACTCTGAGGGCACTTTGGCGGGCCGGGTACGATGTGCTCGGACTCGACCTGAGCCAATCGATGCTCCGCCGCGTGACCGACAGTGACGACGGGGTCGACCTGGCACGCAGGCTGGTTCGCGTTAACCTTGTCGAACTCTCCGCGATCGCCGACCAGTCCGCTGATCATGGCGTTTGCCTGTTCAGCACAATCGGCATGATCCAAGGCCGACGCCACCGGCAACAATTTCTCGATCACGCGTGGCGATTGATCCGGCCTGGCGGAAGGTTTGTCCTGCATGTTCACAATCGCAATTCCGCCTGGCGAGACCGCCCCAGCGCGGCGGCGTGGCTGCGATCGGCTTGGAGTCAGTTCCGCCATCGAGATCACGAGCTGGGCGATCGGACCTATTCCTATCGCGGCTTGGGCGACATGTTCCTCCACACGTACTCACTCGGTGAACTTTACGCCGACCTCCGCCGCTGTGGGTGGCGGGATACCACGATCATCCCGCTCTCGATCCTCGGCGACGGTGTGCTCGAGTATCCGGCTTTCCTACCGAGCCTTCGTGCCGGCGGGTTCGTAGCGATCAGCGATCGGCCGTGAAATGGTCAGGCGGTGGGGGTCTCCGTGGCGATCAGTCAGTGCGAGTCCACCGTCGCCTGCCCACGACGGTCACGCCTAACCGTCGTTTCCCACTGCTGATAGAGATCACGAAGTTGGCTCAGCCGCGTAGGCTCGACTGCGGATAGGTCATTGGACTCGCCACGGTCATCTGCGAGATCAAAGAGATATTCCCGGATGATCCCATCGCGATCGTCGGCGACGTACTTCCATTCGCCCTCGCGCACCGCCTTCCACACCTGCGAGCCACGCTGCTTTCGCCAATACAGGGTCCTCGAAAAGTCTTGTTTCCCCTGCGAGAGGTGTTGCACAATATCCATGCCCTCAAAAGGCTTGTCGGCCGGAGCTTCCACACCCGCGAGGCTTGCGATCGACCGGGTGAAGTCAAAGGTGAGAGACGGTTGCCCGCTGACGATGCCTGCAGGGACCGTACCGGGCCATCGGATGATCGCGGGAACGCCGATACCGCCCTCGAACGTCGAACCCTTGAAACCTGACAAGGGAGAGTTTCGAGCGCTGCGGGTACCTCCATTGTCGCTGGAGAAGAATACGACGGTATTCTCGGCAAGCCCCTCGTCATCGATCGCCTTCATGACATCACCGATCCGCCGATCCATGTGCTCGATCATTGCGATGTAGACCTCCGGCGGAGCATTACCCTGGCTCCACAGCGTCGAGCCCGGTGGCAAAGGATCGGTTTGCTCGTCATCGGGCCCTTGAAATGGAGAATGCGGGCAAGTGTACGGCAGATACAGAAAGAAGGGCTTGTCACTGGAACGCTCGCGAATAAATCGCAGGGCGTCGTCGGTCGCCAAATCGGTGAAGTATCCGTCGCCCCCGGCAGGGTTTCCATTGCGAAAGAGGTTGTACCCGGCGACATCGTCGATGAAATGAAAGTAATCCATTCCGCCTCCAATGCAGTAAAACGCGTGCTCAAAACCATGGTGATTGGGGGAGAATTTTGGCTCGTATCCGAGATGCCACTTGCCACAAAGCGCGGTCGAATAACCGGAGTCCCGTAGCAATCTGCCGAGCGTGACTTCTTCGGCCGGCAACCCCAAATCGTGGGACTCGCGAAGCCGAATCGCGTCGTCGTAACGGCCGACATTGCCGGTTCCGATCGCACACTCCAATCCACCGATCCACTGCTGGTAGCGGCCGGTGAGGAACGCCGCACGTGTCGGCGTGCATTCGGCACCATTGGCGTAGTGATGTGTCATCCTCACACCCTGCGAGGCGAGCCGATCGAGATTGGGCGTCCGCATGTCTTCGCGCCCGTAGCAACCGAGATCGCCGTACCCAAGGTCATCGGCAAGGATAAACACGAAATTGGGGCGGATCGGATCGTCCGCCTGACAGCAAGCAAGGTATCGACCCTCGCTCACCCAGAGCGCGCCCACACACATGAGCAGCGCCGACGGAATTCGATTTGCAATCATCATGCTTCACTCAACCACTTCAAGGGTGATCGGGCGACTCGTGACCCCGCCATCGATGGCACCGGTCAAAAAGAAAGATCGCTTGCCCGGACGTGCGATCGCGTTGGCCGTGACAAAGAATTCCCGCTCCGATTCACCCTGGCGGATCAGGAGGCCGTTCAACCCGATGTTGTCGACATGAACACCATGCGGGGCATTCCGCGCCGCCAACTCCTTGCCCAAGGAGATCTCCGCCGCAAAGCCCTCCTCTCGCTCGGCCACAACCATTAGCGTCACGGTCTCACCACGTGGAATCCGAAGCGTCCAATCGCCGTCGTACCCGACCTCCTCAGCGGAATCCGCCTTGGGTACCAAATGGATTCGCGCTCGCGGCCGCTCACCCAGCGTGAGCTTCTCAATCACGCCCGCCTCCCGTTCGATCACGCGATTGCCAATTCTCGCACGCGCTATCACTCGAGGAGAGACTTCTCCCTCCCACGCCGTCACGTGATCGTCGGTCCATAGCGCGCCGACGGCATGATTCTGACCGGGTTCGATGACGACCGGGAAATTCGAATGGACGCCCGGCGGAAGCCCTTCGATCTCAAAAGTCACTTCGCCCTCAAATCCGTCGATCGGATCGGCCGTGACTATCACCTCACGACCGGCACCTCGCGGCAGTGGCAATTTCGGTTGAACGACTCCGGGCGAGAAACTTGGGTCGGCCGGTCGCACGCGCAGTCGATAGCGAAACTCCTCGCCGCCCTCGCCACGCGTATCGAAAACCCGAACCCAATAGCGTCCGTCCTCGGGAGTCCTGAAGATCAATCGACTGTCTTTCCCCCGCGTCTGCAGCGGGTCATCGTCATTGGCGTAGCCAATTGAAAAAACGGGCAAGCCATTGGCGATACTCGACTCACCCTCGGCCAGCGGTCGGACGATGTACGCCGGTTCGCCGAGCGCATGGGTCGTACCGGAGGTGCCAAAGTAGGTCCATCGGTTTCCCATCCCGGGATAGACATCGAATCCCGAATCAGCACCCCGTGGGGCCATCCAGAGTTTGACCACCTCCCCCGCGGAGTACAGGAACTCATCGAGCTTCATCTCTTCCCACGCAAACAGGCGAAAGTCACCCGTCTGTGTCGAGTCCTTACCACGAAACGTGAAGTACGAGTCGCGTACCGCTTGCAATCTCACTTGCTCAACCAGATCGCCGCTCGCATCACGAATTTCGATGCAGGTATCGATCTTTCCACCCAAACCCTGCGTGTCGGTTTCGACGACCCACATTTCACCCCGGCGCGCGTCCCAGGCGTACCAGTCGTCCTCGCCGACGGCTTCGATCACGCCCTCGACCTCCGCCCCACGCGGCAGCAAGATCGCTCGGCTAGGTCCGTCGAACTCACCGCCTTGCGACGCGCGGCTCAATTGCGATTCCACCAACTTTTTGAGCGGCCCCGTCTCAAGGTAGATCGGCTCGATCGCTCCGGCCCGGACCTCACCGCGGGGCCGCGTCGAGCGACCACGAGGATCCTCGACCGGTGGCAAAGCTCGCTCGACGAGGGTGCCATTCATGAGCGCGATCCAGAGTGATGAATCGTCCCCGGAAAGCGCCAAGTCACTGGCCGTCTCCCCCAACGGTTCGAGCACCGCGCTTTGAGTCCAGTCGCTCACACGTACCAGTTTCACGTTCCCCGAATCGCTCACCACGACCACCCGTGAGCCATCTCGGGTGAGCGCCAGGTGCGTCAGGGGTGACTCATCGATGAAACGCGTCGCGAGAATCGGGTTGATCCGCTGCTGCTCACGCGAGTCCAATCGCCAAACCCGCAGGCGGTTGTCGCTGCTTCCGGCAACGACGAAGCGATCATCGACCGTGATGGCGACCGCGTGGACCTCACCGGTCGGCTGGCTCATGGTGTCGAGTCGGCGTCCCGACGCAGCGTGCCAAACCTTGACCGTTTCATCGGCGCTACCACTGACCAAAACGCTGCCGTCGGCAGAGAACGCGAGCGAATTGACTGCGCCATTGTGCCCGCGGATCGTCCGCAGCATCGAGCCCGACTCGGCATCCCAGAGCGCGATGTCACGGTCGTAGCTCGCCGTCGCAACGGTCCGTTCGTCGGGTGAAAAGATAGCCACCTGCATCACATCGCTGTGTCCGATCATTTCCGTCAGGCACACGCCCGTCGCGATCTCGTAAATCGCTGCACGTCCGTAAAGCCCGGCGACACCGGAAGCCACCAACAAACGCGAGTGATCACGGCTGAACCTCAGCGAGTTGACTTTGCCCGGTTGCGGCTCGAGCTCGCGAGTCGCTTTCGCACCCTCACTGACGATCTCGACCCGACCGAATCTGGCCACCGCGCGTGTTGGGCCGTCAACAGAAACGGCAATCGCGGTGACCGGCCGATCCACGTCATCGGACACCATCACCCGGGGTGTCCGCAACTCTCGGCGAATCGGCACGTCACCGTCGGGGCCTTCGGCGCCCTGTTCGATCCACGCCGCGATCCGTGCCAATTCATCCTCGCTCGGCCGCGGCGCATCGTCGGGCGGCATGACCGGTTCCATCTTGCCCGACGCCATCAGAAACAAACGGCTGCTGGCGGCCACACCCGGCGTCAGCGAAGGTCCCGAATCGCCTCCTTTCATCAGCTCCGCGAACGTCTCCATCACAAGCCCACCCTGCGCCTCGTCGGCCGTGTGGCAAGCGACACAGTGTTTCTGCAGCACCGGAAAAACGTCGCGCTGGAAATCAACGGGCGCGGTCTCGATCGCTTGGGCCGAAAGGGCAAGTGCCCCAGCGAAAAAACAGGCGATGAAACCTAAGCGTTGAGCCATCGTGTCGAACCCGATTGAAGGCGGTGAAGGTGAGCCAATGACCGATGCGGACTAGTGATTGAATGCAAATTCCGGCGTCGAAAGCACGCTCCAAAACGCGTCCTCGATCGCGATTCTTCGATCGTCACCATATTCCGCGATCACACCCAAGATCGCCGCGCGCTCCGACGATGTCGGACGACGTGACAGAGCGCTGAGAAACATTCGATCGACGATCTCCTTATCGCTCGCACCCTCCTCAATCCATCTACCGATCGCGTTGTTGGCTTGCGCCAGCTTTGGGTTGACCGTGTCACCATTGGAGAGATGCAAAACCTGCACCAGACTCGACTCGGAACTCCGCTCGCACTCGCACGTGATCTCGCGTGGGTTGCGGCCAAAGGTCTTGAGAAAATAAGATTCGACCGCGGAATCGTAGAGCTCGATGGCGCGGGTACCTGGGGGATAAAAGTCTGTCTTCTGCGAATCGGCACCGGCAAAGGCCACGGTGGTGAAGGGACTCGACGTGTGCAGCACGTGATCGATCGAATCGAGCAGCACCTCGGCAATTAGCCGACGCGGATAGTACCGGCTGAGGTACTTCTGCTCGGCCACATTGTCGGCCAACGGCTGGCTGCTGCGGCCGTATGTCTCGCTCTCGAGGATCGCCCTCATCAATTGTTTGAGATCAAAATCGTGGTCGGCAAGGAACCGCGATGCCGCCGCAAGCAGCGGTTCGTTCGACGCGGGGTTGCTGAGCCGCATGTCATCAACGGTCTCAACGAGGCCGCGTCCAAAAAAGTTCGCCCACACGCGATTGGTGATCGCTCGAGAAAAGTAGGGGTTCTCGGGGTTGGTCATCCATGCCGAGACGGCCTCTCGACGATCGCCCGGCGCGTCGAAATCGATCGGCTCGGAATCCAGTGGTGCTGGGGGCTGGGGCTTTCCTCGCCCGGGCTGAATCAACTCACCGCTGGTGGAAACGTAAACGGTGCGAATTCCATCGCCGTTGCGAGTTTCGCCTCCCCATCCTTTGGCCCGCACGCGAGAGAACAGATTCGCCATCGCGTAGTACTGGTCGTTCGTCCATTTTTCGAGTGGGTGGTTGTGGCATTTGGCACATCCGATCGACAAACCCATGAACGCTTGGCTCGCGTTCTCCGTCATCTCCTCGGGTGATTGATGGATCGCATAGAAATTCGTCGCCCCGTTATCGCGGCTATCTCCCACGGCCGTCAGGATTTCGCGAACCATCACGTCCCACGGCTTATCTTCACTCACGCCCTCGCGAACCCACTTGTAGAACGACTCGACCCCAATCGGGCGGAGCTTGGTGCCGCTGACCAACAACAAGTCGCTCCATTTGTAGGACCAGTAGGAGACGAAGTCCTCACTCGCCAACAGCCGATCGACCAACCGTCGTTTGGCTCCGGGTGCTTGATCCGCCAGGTAGGCCTCGGTCTCGCTAATCGTCGGCAGCCGACCGATCGTATCGAGCGTGGCTCGACGGACGAAGGTCTCGCGATCGGCCGGTGGTGACGGAGGCAAACGAAGGGCTTGCAATTGCCGCAGGTTGAGTTCATCAATGAAATTAACGCGCGGTGCGTTCTCAAAAACGTCGGCCGCGACGTGGTTCGGATAGGGGACCGTCATCCGCGATAACGCGACCTGTGACCCAAACCAAACCAGTACGGCGGCCTCGCCCGACCCTCGGACTTGCACGCGCCCCTCGTCGTCGACACTCGCGACCGCCTCGTCGGTTGCCGAGAATTTGGCCCAATGGGTCACGTCGATCACCCGCCCATCGTCGTAGTGGCCGTGAACCAGAATCTGAGAGGAATCGTCGGTGGTCAGGACCGCCTGCTCGGGCAACACGCGGATGTGAGTCAACCTCGCGTCCGATGGCGTGGGGCCAGCGGCACCGCTGGCAATCCAATTGGCGACGATCGAGTAGTCTCGCGAATTCGGATCGAGTCGCAGACCGCCTTTGTGCGGCAGCGCCCCCGTCGGTTTGGCCAGCAGTAGGCTCACCCCCGGTTCACTAATCTCAACTCGCCGCCCGCGCAGTTCACGAGTGATGGCGTGGTAATCGGCGTCCGCGTCGTAGCCCCTGAGAGACAATCGGAAGCCGCCCTTGCCCGCGAGCGCCCCATGGCATGCCCCCATGTTGCATCCCTGACGGGCGAGGATCGATTGGATGTCGTTGCGAAAGCTCCACACGCGACTCTCACCGGACCGGCGAACCACGACTCGCGCCGCCGCCTGACGGCCATC
>JBGTCJ010000511.1:0-15094 GCA_041748895.1 Pirellulaceae bacterium | reverse complement strand
GAATCTCCTCAAATACCTCATCGGGTGAACGCATCGCATCGATCTTCTCCAAAACCCCGTGGGCTTCGTAGTAGTCCAGCAGCGGCGCCGTCTGCGTGTAAAAGACGCGTAGCCTCGCCGCAATCGTCTCGGCGGTATCGTCGGCCCGATGTTCGATTTCCGCTCGCCGCAGCATCCTCGCAATCAACTCCTCCTGCTGGACCGACAAGTCGAGCACGATGTCAACCCGCTCACCAATGCCTGCAAGATGTTCGTCTAGCAATTGAGCTTGAGGGATCGTTCTGGGAAAGCCATCGAACAGGCAACCGTCGCGACAATCGGCCTCACCCAAACGCTTCCTGACGATCCGCATCACAAGATAGTCAGGCGCCAATCGGCCCGCGTTGATGTAGGACGCCACCAAACGCCCCAACGCCGACTCCTTGCCGGCACCTCTCAGCATTTCCCCCGTCGAGAGATGCGGAACGTTGAGATAGTCGGTCAGCCGTTTGCACTGCGTTCCTTTGCCAGCGCCCGGCGGTCCGATGAACACGATCCGCATCGACGTGGTCCCAATTCGACTCGGCAAACAGAAAAAAATGGACCGTCCGTTCGAAGGTCTGGTGTCGAAAACCGCGCATCACCCCCCGGCAGTCGATCCTGCCCCACCATCATCCAGGAGACCCCGATAATTTCGCATGACCAAGTGACTGTCGATCTTTTGAATCAGGTCAAAAGCGACACTGACGGCGATCAACAACCCGGTTCCACCATAAAAACCGGCAATCGAGTAGGGGACGCCGAGAGAACCGTAAACAATCGTTGGCACGATTGCAACCACCGACAAGAAGGCTGCGCCAACGTAGGTAATCCGAACCATCACCTTCTCCAGGTAGTCCGTTGTCCGACGGCCAGGACGATAGCCCGGAATGAAGGTCCCGCTCTCCTTCAGGTTGTCTGACATTTCCTTTGGGTTGAAGGTAATCGCCGTCCAAAAGTAACAGAAGAAAAAGATCATCGCCACGTAGGCGAGATTGAAAAGATAGGAGGATTGGTCGTTCAGCGTCGAACTGGCAAAACTGAAGCCCCGAAACAACGGACTTCCCGTCGCAAAGAACTGCGAGAGGAATGAAAACAGTACGCCGGGGATCATCAGCAAGCTGCTGGCAAAAATGATCGGCATCACGCCGGCTTGATTGATTCTCAAAGGCAAGTATTGGCGACTGCCTCCATAGACCTTGCGGCCGCGGGTGAACTTGGCACTCTGCGTCGGTATCTTCCTTTGCCCCATCGTGATGAACACGACCCCAAACACGACTCCGACGAACAGGAGCAGCAGCACGACCAACGTCTCGACGCCGACTTGACCGCGACTGAGCCCCGTTAGTTCGACCTTCATGTTCCGAACCAACTCATACAAGGCCATCGGCATCTGCGCCAAAATACCCGCCATGATCAACAAACTGATCCCGTTTCCAATCCCATACTCGTCGATTTGCTCTCCCAACCACATCAGAAAAACCGTGCCACAAGTCATCACCATCACCGCAACGATTTGCCAACCCCAATACAGCCCGTCTCCACTGGCATTGAGAAAGTTGGGGCTTATGTCTCCCGCACCCGTGGGCCCACCGGCGAGGATCATGAATTTGAGGTACATCCAACTCTGCACCAGGCAGATCAATACCGTCAGGTAACGCGTGTACTCATTGAGCTTTTTCCTCCCCGCCTCACCCTCCTTCTTGAGTTCTTCAAGCGGTTTGTAGACGCTTCCGAGCAATTGAAAAATGATGGACGCCGAGATGTAGGGCATAATCCCGAGTCCGAAAATCGTTGCATTCCGGAGATCGCTGGCGGCAAAAAGGCTCACCTTCTCAAAGAAATCGGCGGCACCGCCGCCCGACCCGCTGAGGTCCGTCGCGATCATCGGCAGCGGAATGTGAAAGCCGATCCGGTAGATCCCCAACAACGCGAGTGTCAGGAAAATCTTCCGACGGAGCTCGGGGATCGAGAAAATGATGCGGATTTTATCGAGCATGATTCAACCAAGCAGGTCGGCGATCCATCGTGATGATGCGACAGTCTACCGCCAACGACCGTCACACCCGTGTCCGTTACCCGTCACACGGCCCAGCGAACGGCGGAGCCCACCGACGGCTGCGATTCCACAAGACTCATGACCGCCCGCAGAAGCCGCAATCGACCATCCGAGGACCCACCGCACCAGTTGCCGAAGGTGTCACTGCTTCGCTGCGGCCAAAGCCGCCACCCGCTCATCGGGCGTCCGCTTCGGCGCCAGCTTCACGACACGACCGCCCGCCGCGGTTATCTTGCCCTCAGCCGTTTTGCTGAATCGGTGAGCCACCACCGTGAGCTTCTTGTTCAACTCGCCGTCGCCGAGAATTTTCACCTCATCGAACGTGCCCTTGGCCAAATTCCGCTGCGACATCAATTCGATCGTCACCTCGGTGCCGTCATCGAACATCTCGCAAAGGCTGCCGACGTTGACGGCAAATACCTCGCTCGCATAGCGATTCGTGAAACCACGCTTGGGGATCCGCCGGATGAGTGTCTGGCCGAAAGTCACCTTCTGCTTGAAACCGCTACGGCTGCGATGGCCCTTGTGCCCACGCCCGGCTGTCTTGCCAAGCCCCGAACCACAACCGCGGCCGAGCCGCTTGCGGCGTTTGTTTTTCTGGATGCCCCTGTGGACTTCATTGAGATTCATGATGCACTAACCCGCTAAGGGGCAAACCGAATGATTGAAAACGAACGAACTACTTGGTCGGCCCCACATCCACACCACGCAAGGCCGCGACTTGTTCGCGGGTCCTCAACTTGGTCATCGCATCGATGGTCGCCTTGACCAACGTCACCGGGTTGTTGGTCCCGAAACTCTTCGTCAGGATGTCATGAATCCCGCAAGCCTCGCAGCAGGCGCGAACCGCCTGACCAGCGATGATCCCGGTACCTGCGCCGGCAGGCACGAGAACGACCTTGGCCGCCCCAAACTTACCCCAGACTTGATGCGGGATCGACCCCTCGACCAACGGTACGTTGACCATCGTTCGACTGGCCTGCTTCTGAGCCTTCGCCACGCTTGGCGGAACCTCATTCGCCTTGCCGTATCCCCAACCCACGCGGCCCTTGCCGTCGCCCACGACAACCATCGCGGCAAAACTGAACCGACGGCCACCTTTGACCACTGCCGCGCATCGCTTGATCTTCACCACGCGATCGAGAAGATCGCCAGGCATGCCCTCTTCTTTATCCTTCTTCTCTCGCGGTTTGCGAGATCGCTGTTGAGTCGTACTCATCTCTGCCCACCTAAATGGTTTGTCGTTCCAAACGCGGATTTGATCAAAACTGTAACCCGGCCTCGCGAGCAGCCTCAGCAAACGCCTTGACTCGACCATGGTACTTGGTGTGACCACGGTCAAGCTTCACTCGCGTCACACCGGCCTGAAGCGACCGTTCCGCGATTAGCTTACCAACCTGTGCCGCCGCGTCGCAGTTGCCGGCCGCGCCGAGCGCATCCCGCAGCGCCTTGTCGCGGGTCGACGCACTCGCGAGTGTCTTCCCACAAGAATCGTCAACCAATTGGCAACTGAAGTGTTTGAGGCTGCGGTGAACGGTCAGTCGTGGCTGATCAGCGGTACCGCGTAACTTGTTCCGGACGTGTTGGCTACGACGCAACCGCCGCTCGGCGACCTGTTTGTTTTTATCCATTCTCGTTTACCAATTCGTTCTACAAAAAATTACTTGGTCGCCGACTTACCGGGTTTGATTTTGACCTGCTCGCCCTGATACCGAACGCCCTTACCCTTGTAAGGTTCGGGTTTTCGCAGCGACCGCACCTCGGCTGCAAACTGACCAACCCGCTGCTTGTCGCAACCTTGAACCACAATGTGCGTCTGGTCGGGACAGGTGACCTTCAAATCGGCAGGGATCTTCTTCTTCAACTCGTTCGCGAAACCGACACGCAGTTGGAGCGTGTCGCCCTGAATGGCCGCGAGGTACCCGACGCCGACAATCTCCAACTTCTTCTCGTAACCCTTGGTCACACCCGCAATCATGTTGGCGACGAGCGCCCGGGTGAGGCCATGATACATTCGCGATTCCCGATCCTCGGTATCGCCACTCACAACGACGCTTCCGTCATCCACGGCAACGGTGACCTCAGGACGATGCTCGATCGACAAAGTCCCCTTGGGACCCTCGACCTTAATCGTCCTGCCATCTACCGATACCTTCGCGCCGTGGCCGATAGCGACCGGCTTTTTTCCAATCCGACTCATGACGAACCACAAACGATGAATGAGTTAATTTTCGATCGGTACATAACGGTGCAACGAAACTACGCGACTTCGGCAATCACTTCGCCGCCGACATTCTCACGCCTCGCCTCACGATCACTGATCACGCCCTTACTGGTGCTAATGATTCGGATCCCCATTCCACCCAGGACCGGTTTGAGCTCACGGCTCGCCGAGTACTGCCGTCTACCTGGCTTGCTGACCCGTTTGATCGATTGAATCACACGTTCCCCGTTGGGACCGTACTTCAACTCGATCCGCAGCTGAGAAACCGGATTCTCTTCAATTTCTTTCCAGTCCCAAATGAAGCCCTCTCGCTTCAAGACATCGGCGATGCCCCGCTTCAAACGGCTTGCGGGAATGTCAACAAACGGCCGCTCCACTCGCACCGAGTTGCGAATCCGCGTGAGCATGTCGGCGATCGGATCGGTCATCATAATTCGGTTTCCCTCTACTGAGTCCTGACTACCAACTCGCCTTGCGAACACCCGGAATCAAACCCGCATTGGCCTGCTCCCGGAAACAAATCCGACAGAGCCCAAATTTGCGGTATACCGCACGTGGGCGGCCACAAAAGTTGCAACGATGTTCCTGACGCGTCGAAAACTTCGGCTTTCGAGCAGCCTTGGCGATCTTGGATTTACTTGCCACGGGGCGATTACCTAGCGGTTTTTTGTGAAATGCGACACGCCCTGCGTGTCCGTTAAACGACTACCAACAACCAACCTGTCCACCACAAACCCAACTTCATCAACGAGACGACCGGTTCGTCTCCGAACGAACGCAGTTCAGCGAAGGCAACAAGCCATCGCTCCCTAAGCCGCACCCGTCTTCTTATTGTCCTGCCTGAAAGGCATCCCGAACATCTCCAACAGCGCCCGCGCCTCATCATTGGACGGCGTCGAGGTCACAATCGAAATGGTCATTCCCTGAGGACGCGTGTACTTGTCAGGGTTCAATTCTGGAAACACGAGCTGCTCGCTCAGTCCCATGCTGTAATTGCCCCGGCCGTCAAACGCCTTGCGACTGATTCCTCGAAAGTCACGAACGCGAGGCAACACGATCGACAGCAACCGATCCAAAAACTCGTACATTCGCTGACGACGAAGCGTGACCATGCAACCGATCGGCATTCCCTCGCGGAGACGAAACGTCGCGATCGACTGCCGCGCCTTGGTCATCACCGCGCGCTGGCCCGCGATTTCCGTCAACGAATCGAATGCGACATCGAGCAGTTTCTTGTCAGTCACCGCCTGACCCACACCCATGTTCAACGTGATCTTCTCCAACCGCGGCACCTGGTGCGGATTCTTGTAACCGAATCGCTTCACCAATTCCGGGCGAATGTTTTGCTCGTACGCCACTTGGAATCGTGGCTTGTTTTCTTCTGACATCATCAAACTCAAAACGTTACTGTGAACACACGTCTAAGGACCGCCAACCAACACTCACCCTTTGGCGGCGTACTTTGGATTCGCCGGTGCCACCTTCCCTAGGCTGACACCGCTCTTCTTCGCGAACCGCTCTTTGCTGCCATCCTCAAGGTAGCGAATGCCCACCCGGGTCAATTTTCCCGAACGCGGACAAACCAACATGACGTTGCTAACAGCGATCGCCATTTCCTTATTCAAACGACCGCCCTGTGGATTCTTTTGGCTCTTGCGGACGTGCTTCCAAACGCGCGCCACGCCCTCAACAATGACCTTGTTTCCCTCGCGATCAACCTTCAGAATCTTTCCTCGCGTGCCACGGTCGGCACCCGCGATGACTTCGACTTCGTCGCTAACTCTTAACAACATGACATTTATCTGAAACGGAGGGTGTGCCAACCTTGAACGTTGCGAGCCGCCTCGCAAAACGACTCGCCAAACTCGGACGCGATGTCAAACGACCTCGCTCGCGAGACTTACAATCTTCATAAAGTTGCGATCACGAAGCTCCCTCGCGACCGCACCAAAAATACGCGTTCCTCGCGGCGACTTGTCCTTGTCGATCAACACCACGGCGTTGCTGTCAAACCGAACGTAACTCCCGTCGGGACGACGCGTCGGCTGCTTGGTCCGCACGATCACAGCGCGAACGACAGCCTTCTTCTTCACGTCGCTACCGGGAATCACGCTTTTGACGCTGCAAACGATCACGTCACCCAGGCCAGCCGTGCGGCGACGAGTGCCCCCCAATACCTTGATGCACATCACCTGACGGGCGCCGGTATTGTCAGCCACATCGAGTCTTGTTTCTTGCTGGATCATGAATCGCTTCGATTACTAACACGACTGGGAACGAAAACAAACGCTACGACCCGCTCCTCAACCCCACGGCCCATCAAGAGCGAAGTCTGCCTAACTCAAAAGCTCCGTTAGGAGCCGTTACCACCGCTTTCCGCGCCAACCGATGCTTGCTCGATCTCAACGTCGCTCGGGACTCCGACTTTTCTCGCCGCCCGCAACGCGGCAAGATCGACGTCGGTGCTTTTTTCGACCACCTTCACCAAACGCCATCGCTTCAACTTGCTCAGCGGCGGTGATTCAATGATTTCAACCTTGTCACCCATCGAGGATTCGTTCTCCTCATCGTGAGCGTAACAAACCGTTCGGCTTCGAACGTATTTCCCATAAACGGGATGCTTCGTGAGTCGAGCGATCTCCACGCGACGAGTCTTGCTCATCTTGTCGCTGGTGACGATTCCTTGGACAACGCGCTTGGGCATTTTCGCAATTACGGTAAACGGGATCGGACTTAGCCGACGATGGACTGACACAAATCAAACGGCCGCAGACTTCATCAGCCTGCGCCCGACAACTCAGGAAACCGTAGCAGCCGACGCTGCCCGACTCCGCTCGGACTGAATCGTCAACAATCGCGCGATCAACCGACGATTCTTTCTTATCTCACTCGGAACGTCCAAACGCTCCGCCTGCGACTGGAACCGCAGACGAAACAATTTCTCCGAAGCCTCCCGAGCAGTCAGTTCCAACTGCTCGTCGCTCATTTCTCGAAGCTCAGCGGCCTTGGTCATAACAATCTTCCAAACTCAAACGAATCGATAAACCACAACACGGCCGATTCGGCGGCTGCACGCAACGGGATCAAACCGTCCGACGCGCCACGAAACGAACCTTGATCGGCATCTTCGACGCCAACCGAGCAAAGCAGACTTTCGCCTGCTGCTCCGTCACACCACCGAGCTCATACAAAATCGTGCCAGGCTTGACGACCGCGGCCCAAAAGTCCGGCTCCCCCTTACCCTTCCCCATTCGAGTCTCCAGCGGAGTGCTGGTGACCGACTTGTCGGGGAAGATTCGGATGTAGAGCTTGCCTTCGCCACGAACGTACTGCTGGCCAGCAATACGACCCGCTTCGATCGTCGTTGCCTTGACCCAACCTGCTTCCAACGATTGCAGACCGAAGTCACCGAACACAACGCGATTCCCGCGAGTCGCACTACCTTTTATGCGACCTCTTTGGCTTTTTCGATGCTTGACCCGCTTGGGCATCAGCGCCATCGGTGTCGTCTCCGTAGGTACCTTGGTTAATCCACACTTGAATCCCGATGTGCCCCTGCGGCGTCATCGCCTCTGTGAATCCGTAATCGATCTTCGCCTGCAACGTGCTCAGCGGAACCGATCCCAGGCCGGCCTTTTCGCGGCGAGCCATCTCGGCCCCGCCTAATCGACCCGCCATCTGAATCTTGATCCCCTTCGCACCGGCATCCATGGTCTGCTCGAGCGAACGCTTGAGCGTCCGCCTGAAACTGGATCGCTTCGCCAACTGCTGCGAAATGTCCTCAGCCACCAACTGTGCCTGAATCTCGGGACGCTCGACCTGTTCAACCTTCAAGTTGACACGTCGTCCAATCAAATTCTGCAATTCGTTCTGAAGGACCTCCACCTCGGTCCCTTTCTTACCAATCAACAATCCCGGTCGCGCGACATAAATCATGACGCGAACCTCGTCACGAGTCCGCTCAATCTCAATGCGATCAATCCCAGCAGCCCGGTAATGCGATTTCTTCGGATGCTTCGTAATGAAGTGCCGAATCTTGCGATCTTCCACCAACAACTCGGGGAAGTCCTTCTTCGACGCATACCAACGACTTCCCCAACCGCGAGTGACCCCGGTCCGGAAGGCGATAGGATTGACTTTTTGGCCCATGCTTACGATTCAAATTTTCGTGAATTCGGTTGAAATCAATGACAATGTTTTTTAACCACCCCCGGGGCCCACACAAGGGCAACCCAAAGGATTCCTACAAATCTTCGATCGGCGTCAAACGAACCGATATGTGGCTCGATCTCTTCTTGACCATGAATGCCATCCCGCGAGCCATCGGCCTGACCCGCTTGAACATCGGCCCACCACCCACCTGCACATCGGTGATGACCAAATCCTCGATCCGATAGCTCCGCCCACCGTTTTGATCAGGATCCTGAGCGTTCCCCACGGCGCTCCGCAGAACCTTCTCGAGCATCCTCGCCCCACGCTGGGGCTGATACTTGAGAATGTCGAGCGCCTCGTCGGCGTACTTTCCACGCACCAAATCGGCGACCAATCGCACCTTGCGGGCACTGATTCGAGCGTTTCGATGAATTGCGACCATGGCCATGACAATACCGACCTAATAATGGACTGACTTGAATTCCGACTTGATCACGACCCCCAACCCTTGGTCGCGACCCCAACCCAATGGGTATCAACCGCGTCTAACGCTTCCCGCCCTTGCCGCCGTGGCCCTTGAACGTCCGAGTGGGAGCAAATTCGCCCAGCTTGTGACCAACCATGTCCTCCGTCACCAGCACCTTCACGTGCTTACGCCCGTCGTGGACCATGAACGTGATGTTGACAAACTCGGGGACGATCGTGCAGCGACGAGCCCAAGTTTTGATCGGCTCCGCACGGCCGCCCTCGGCTTGCTTCTGTACCTTGAAGAAAAGCTTGGGATCGACAAACGGACCTTTTTTGCTGCTACGACTCATCGCTCAATGACTTTGCGAGTACGGACCGAACCAAAACCACAATCGGATTCACGTTCAAGACAGACGATTTTTGAAAAACACAAACCCACCCAATCCCCATCGCTCGGCCCCCGTTTGCGGGACCGAAAATACCTACTTGTGCAACTTGAGTTGCCCATAACGACGGCTCTTTCGGCGGCGAACGATCGAGCTGTTGCTCGGCTTTCGCTTTTGCCGAGTCGCACCACCCTTGGCGCTCTTGCCCTGCGGGCTGACCGGGTGCCGTCCACCCTTCGTCCTGCCCTCACCACCACCGTGCGGGTGATCGATCGGGTTCATCGCCGTCCCGCGAACGTGCGGACGAATCCCCATCCATCGCGAACGCCCCGCCTTTCCGATCACAATGTTCATGTGGTCGGGATTTCCGACACGACCGACCGTCGCCCGACAGGTGCTCGGGATTCGCCGAATCTCGCCGCTAGGCAGGGCAATTTGAGCCCAATTGGCCTCCCGAGCCATCAGCGTCGCGGACGTTCCAGCACTGCGGCACATCGATGCCCCCGTACCCGGACGCAGCTCAATGCAGCAAATCGTTGTGGCGAGCGGGATGTTCTTGAGCGGCAAGCAATTGCCGACCTTGGGCTCGGCGTCGGCACCGTTCTCCACCTTGTCACCCGCCTTGAGGCCGTGCGGCGCGATCACGTAGGACCTCTCCCCATCGGCGTATTTCAACAGTGCAATTCGGGCCGAACGAATCGGATCGTACTGAATGCTATCCACCGTCGCCGAGACCCCATCCTTCCCGCGACGAAAATCAATGATGCGGTACATCTGCTTGTGGCCACCGCCGCGATGACGCGAGGTGATCTTGCCCTGATTGTTGCGACCCGCCTTCTTCTTTTGACGCCGCAACAGGTTCCGCTCAGGCTTGTAACCGGGCGTCAACTCCGCGAAGTCGCTAACCGAAGCGTTTCGGCGTCCTGCGCTGGTCGGCTTGTATACTCGAATGCCCATAACTCAAAAACCGTCAAATGACCTGACTCAAACTGCTCAAAAAAACGCCCAACGAATCGCCTAAAAGAAATCGATCCGGTGATCAGGACCCAGCTGAACGATCGCCTTCTTCCAATCCTTCGTCCGCCCCATGCGGAAGCGATACCGCCTCTCCTTACCCTTGCGATTCTGAGTACGAACCTTCTCAACCACGACGTTGAACAGCGATTCGACCGCGGTCTTCACGTCGAGCTTGTTCGCGTCGCGATGAATCTCAAAGGCGTATTGGTTGTTTCTCGCGGCCCGATGCACACCCTTCTCGGTTACGAGCGGACGCAGCAACACCTGGTGCGGCTGAAGTTCGCGTGAACTCACTGGTTTCGGAGCTTTTACTTGACTCATTTTTAACTCACCCCATCCGATCGACCGCAAAAAACCAACACGTCGCGACCCCTGTCACCGCAACCACTACGAGGCCTCATCCTCAACACCCGAGCCGTTCACCGATTCGCCGGAAGACGACTCGGCGAACGAGCCATCTTTGATCCGATCGAGCGCTTCTTTGGTCAACAACACCCGCCGCGGCTTGAGCACCGCCAAAGCGTTCAAATCCCGCACCGGCGAGACCGACACACCTTCGATGTTCCGCGCGCTGAGGTAAACCATCTGGTCATGACCGGCGACCGTGATCAATGTCGATGAGCTCGCGAGCCCAAGGGCCGAAAGCATCGACGAGATCTGCTTGGTCTTGGGCGCCGTCATCGACAACTGATCAAGAACCACCACCTCACCATCAGCGATTTTCGAGGCGATTGCCATCCGAGTCGCCAACTTGATCGCTTTCTTTGGAAGCCGATAGCTGTAGTCTCGCGGCTTGATGGTGTGGCCGACGCCACCGCCACGACGGATATTCGTCCGCTTGCTTCCCGCTCGAGCGTTGCCGGTACCCTTCTGGCGATACATCTTCTTTGTACTGCCACTCACCTCACCACGCGTCTTCGCGCTGTGAGTCCCCATTCGCCGGTTGGCCTGATACATCACCACGACATCGTGCAACAGTTGACGATTGATCTTGGGCGCAATCGCCGCGGGATCAATGTCGTAGCTGCCAACTTGCTTGCCGGTCGTGTCAAAAACAGGTAGTGAAACCATAGTCGTCGGCCCAAAGCCCAAAATTCGCTGGATCGTTATCGGAGAACATTCGTTTCGCGAATCATCACGAAACCACCATTGGGACCGGGAACCGCCCCGCGAACAAGCAACAAATTGTTCTCGCCATCGACGCGAACGACTTCGAGGTTTCGAGTGGTCGTGCGAATGTTGCCGTACTGACCCGCCATCTTCATCCCGCGGATGACACGACTCGGATCCGCACTACACCCCGTACCACCGGGATGGCGGTGAACCTTCTTGACGCCGTGAGTCGCTCGTTGACCCGAAAAGTTGTGTCGTTTCATGACACCCGAAAACCCACGGCCTTTGCTCGTTGCCGTGACGTCAACCCGCTTGACCTCTGCCAGGATGTCGACGCCCACGGTCCCACCGACCTCTAATCCCGTGGCACCACGAACCTCCCGGACAAACCGTTTGGGCTCGCAACCGGCCTTGGCAACCGGCTCAGCACCAGCGGCAGTTCGCGACTTGGACCGCTTGCTATCGAGCTTGGCGACGTGGCCGCGTTCGCTCCGCGATGCGAGCCGCCGCGGCTTATCGGCAAACCCAAGCTGAACTGCTTCGTATCCGTCCTTCTCGACGCTTCGCACCAAGAGCACGTCACAAGGACCTGCCTCAATGACCGTTACCGGGACGGCGGTTCCGTCCTCGCGATAAACCTGCGTCATGCCGACCTTCCGGCCGAGAATTCCGCGCGACATGTTCATCCGCCTCAATGGCCAATGTGGACTGAGCAGTTTCAAACTTAGGTTCGCGACCCGATGCATTCCCCACCGGAGCCACAACGGACTACCGGCAGAGCGATATCGAGCCAGCTTCCATTCGATAGGAAACCGATCCCGGGACAGTAAAAAAGGCGAGCGATTCGCCGAAAAAGTGCTCGCGAAACCTTTCGCCAACACCGAAAAAACAGACTAACGAGCCGAGGCCTTGATCTTGATGTCAACACCCGCAGGCAAGCTCAATTTGTTCAGCGCCTCGATCGTCTTGGCCGTTGCCTGAACGATGTCGATCAGCCGCTTGTGCGTGCGAATCTCGAATTGCTGGCGAGCCTTCTTATCGATAAACGGCCCCGAAAGCACCGTGTATCGCTCAATCCGCGTGGGAAGCGGAATCGGGCCGTGGACCTCACTGTGGGTGCGCTTGACTGTGTCAACGATCTCCTGCGCACTCTGGTCGAGCACGGAGTGATCGTACGCCTCCATACGGATGCGGATTACTTCGCTAGATCCCGCTGACACGGTACACCTGACAATGAAACCAGTAAATCGAACTCGCTCAAACTGAGGAAGGGAAAAGTTATCGCCGTCGGTTTGAGCGGTCAACGGCTGTCGGGCCGTTTGCCCCCATTTTTTTAAGAATTCCCCGACTCCGAGGCTTCCTTCTTCGACTCCCGACCAGCGGACCAGTAAAAGAACACGCCCATCGCGGCCAGCAAGACTTTGACCAATTCGTAAACCAAAGCGACCAACGTGCCCGACGCCTCGGTTTCGGGCTCGGGAACGACGCGGTACAGCCAGTCCATGGCAGCTTCCATCACGCCCAAGCCGGCCGGCGCGATCGGCAAAGCCGAGGCGACGTTCGCCAAGGGCACGATCAAAACGTGTTCGGCAAGCGTCGGAGGCTCCGGATACAACCCACGTGCGATCAAGTAAATGCTAATGATCAGCAGCGCGTGGACGCCACAACTCATCAATAGCGATGCGCCAAACGCGAATGGGTGACTGTGGAACATCCTTAGCGATCCCGCCACCCTCTCGATCACCCCGCCCGCATATGGCCACCTCGCCGCATGGCGAACGAACCGGTCGATCGGTCGCCCACCGAAAATCAGGACCGCAAGTACGACCAGCGCGATGGCAATCAATACCCAAGTCGCCGCGAAGATTCTCGCGATGTCGGGATCCGTGACCACCCCGGCACGCTGGGTGATCCGCATCGCCAAAGCCACCATGACCAGCAATCCCAGCAAACCCGTGCCGCGATCCACCACCACCGAGGCCACCGCCTCAACACGTTTTCCCGGACATCGCTTCGCCAAGAAAACGGCCTTGAAGACGTCTCCACCGACGCTTCCCGCCGAGACGAAACTGAGTAGAAATCCGATCGAGCCGAGCCTGAACGCCTCGACGAGCGACAGCGCGATCCCTTGGCAGCGAACTAGCACCCACCAGCGGGCGAACGACAACGCCACGGCCCCCAACGCGATCGCCAACGCCAAAACCAACAGAGCGTAGTTTTTTGGCTGGTACCGAATCAGGTGCCACTGCTCCGGCTCCATTCGCCAAAGGAGCCAGGCGATGATGGCGAGCGGTATCGCGAGCTTGAGGATGCCAATCAGCGCGCGTGCGGGGAGATTTTGCATGGCCAGACGATAGTCGCCGTCCCAAATCGCCGCAATTCTATCGGGTCGCGCGACGCGACTCCGGCCTGACACCTGCCCACAGCTCAGCGCCACGAGAGGCATCCAGCCGTCGCCCAAGAGATCGCGGACCAGCCGGTTCTGGACAAATGCATGCGGGATGGACAATGGCGATATTTGGGAATTCTGAGCAAGCAGTGCTTGCAATCAGGTGCCATTGTGATAGTATTCTTCCGTCTCATGCTAGATACTTGTCATATTTTGTCGGAAGCCTTGCGTGTGGTTGGTAAGTGAACAGCGTCGAGGTGAGCTTCGGCGAATCGTCCGAACCCGCGGCTTCGCTTCACTGACCGAGCTCGCCGAGTCTCTGTCGGTTAGCGAGTCGACGGTTCGGCGGGACGTGGAATACCTCGAGCAGCTCGGGGAGGCCAAGCGAACGCACGGCGGGGTTTTTTGGACAGGCTCGCCCGCCGAGATGCGGGTCTTTGATCGAACCGGCGACGCGGCGGCGGCTCAAAAGCGAGCGATCGCGGCGGTCGCCGCTGGGATCGTCCGAAATGGCGAGACGATCCTTTTGGATGGTGGCAGCACAACGTACGAAATCGCTCGCGAGCTCGTTTCGCGTTCGGTTCAAGTGGTAACCAACAGCCTGCCGGTGGCCAACCTGCTCAGCAGTTGCGAGTCGATCGACTTGGTGCTGATCGGAGGTTGTGTGCTTCAGAAAACGGGGGTAACGATCGGTCCGTTAGCCGACTCGATGTTGGCGCAATTGCGGGTCGACCGGGCTTTCTTGTCAGTGGCGGGGGTGGACGACAACGGCTTCTACAACAGCAACCTGTTGCTCGTGGAAACGGAAAAGATGATGAGCCAGATTGCCGCACAAACCGTGATCGTGGCCGACAGTTCCAAATTTGGAAGGGCCAGCCTATCGCGATTGTGTGGGTTGAATGAGGTTGACGGGTTGATTAGTGATCAAGGCTTATCGGACGCCTGGCAAAACAGCGTTCGCGCCGCCGGCGTTGAACTAAGCTTGGCGGCACCGTCGGGAAACTAAAACAGTGAATTGGGATACCAGCATGCTCTCCGCGGCACCGCATCACCCAGGTTCGGCAAAACCGAACATGGGGCGGGAACAGATCGAAGCCATGGTTCGACGCGCGATTCGCGAGTCGATCGCAGGCAGCGTGTCGCCGCTGGGTGCCCCCTCGTTGATCTCGCCCAGCCCGCTCGCCGGCACGCACACCGTCGGCACCTCATCACCGCCGGGCTGGGTCAACGGCAAGCCGAGCCTGCGGGTCAGCATTTCAGCTCGCCAT
>JBGTCJ010000510.1:0-6099 GCA_041748895.1 Pirellulaceae bacterium | reverse complement strand
TCGCGGCCGCCCCGCTGCTCATCAGCACGATCGAACCGCCACCCGTTTTTCGCATCGCCGGCGCGGCGGCTCTAACGAGACCCATCGCAGTCGTCACATTCTGGTCGAACGTCTCCTGCCACTCCGCGGCCGTCGTCAAGTGCGCTGGCTTGAGCAGGATCGATCCCGCCAAATTCACAGCCCCATCAAGTCGTCCCCATTGACCGATCGCTTGTTCCACAGCCGCGACGACCTCGGTCCAGTCCGTGGCACGGACCAGCATTTGGGGTTGATCGAGCTTTTGGGCGAGCGCCTCAAGTGGTCCGGCCGATCGCCCGCACAGCAGGACGCGATGGCCCGCGCCGACCAATCGTTCACACAGGTTGGTTCCGATGCCACCGGCGGCACCGATCACGAGATAACACAGCGACGTTTCAGACATGGGCAAAGCAATTGTGGTAATCTTTCGACGTGGGTCGGATCACGTTCATTCCATGGTAGATCGCCCGGCAAGCGGTGATCACTTCGATGAGTGCATGAGCTATGACAACGGGTATCTTGATTTTCTTGGCGGTGATCGCTGGGTTGGTGTTCCTTGTGCTGGCATACGGGGTGGGGATTTACAACCGTTTGGTAACGCTCAGCAACCGAGTCGACAACGCCTTCGCACAGATTGAGGTCCAACTCAAGCGACGCCACGACTTGATTCCCAATCTGGTTGAAACAGTCAAGGGATACATGGCGCATGAACGCGACACGCTCGAGGCGGTGATCAATGCTCGCAACCAAGCCGTGAGTGGGCTAAAGAATGCCTCGGGACACGTTGACGACCCGGCGGCCATGGCCGCACTAGCCAGCGCTGAGAAGGGGCTCTCCGGTGCCCTCGGCCGTCTGTTCGCACTCTCCGAAGCCTACCCTGACTTGAAGGCCAATCAAAACATGGCCCAATTGACCGAGGAGATCACCTCGACCGAGAACCGCATCAGCTTCGCCCGTCAGGGGTACAACGATTCGGCCACCGAGTACAACACCTACCGCCAAACCTTCCCGCCGCTAGTGGTTGCCGGCGCGACCGGGCATAACCGCGATCGCAATCTGCTCGAATTCGACAGCGAAGCGATCGCCGACGCGCCGAAAGTCTCGTTCAGCTGAATCCGGCCTCCCGCGATCGATCGGTTAAGCTAGTGACGTCCCAGAACCTCCGGCTATGCGGACTTCTGGCTCTCGTTGTCGCTGGGGTTTGTTTTGATGCGACCTTTCGTACCCGTGCTTTTGGCCCTCTTCTCTGTCAGCGTCCTGCGGGCCGCCGAGCCGGTCGATTTTGGGCGTGATGTCTGGCCCATCTTCGAGCGACACTGCAACGAGTGTCACGGACCGGGCAATCAGAGCAGCGGCCTACGGCTGGACCGTCGCAGCGTGGCCCTCCGCGGCGGCGACTTCGGTGTGCCGACCATCGTGCCCTCGAAGCCCGACGAAAGTTTCTTAATCGCCGTGATCAGTGGCGACAACGATCACGGTATCCGCATGCCGCCCGACGGCGATCCGCTTCCGGCGAAACAGATCGAGACGCTTCGCCGCTGGATTGTCGAAGGGGCAGCCTGGCCGGGGCAAATGGAAGCGACGGCCGACGATAGGGAAACCGACCTGTGGTCGCTCAAACCGATCGCTGTGGCGAGCGTCGGCGATCAGGATGGCGGCGTCGGTTCTCATCGCACCGGTGCGGAAGTCATTGACCAAATGATTTTGGTGCGACTTCGGGCGGCTGGTTTGACCCTGTCATCCGAGGCCGACCCGATAACGTTGCTTCGCCGGTTGAGTCTTGTATTGACTGGGTTACCTCCCACACCTGAGGAATTGGCGGATTATTTGTCGGACCCCGGCGGTACCGCGATGGCCTACGAGAAAGCCGTCGACCGTTTGTTGGATTCACCTCGCTACGGTGAACGTTGGGCGCAGCATTGGCTCGACGTAATCCGTTGGGCCGAGACCGTTGGATTCGAAACCAACGCCGCGCGTCCTAACGCCTGGCCCTACCGCGATTGGGTGATCGATTCGCTCAACCAAGACAAACCCTACGATCGCTTTCTCTGGGAACAGATCGCCGGTGATACGGTCGGCGAAGACGCGGCGCTCGGATTCCTGGTCGCCGGACCGGCGAATCTTCCGGGGCAGGTCGGCCGCGACGAAGAAGCGATGCGGCAGGCGAGACAGGACGAATTGGACGAGGTCGTCCAAACCGTCAGTCAAGCGGCGATCGGATTGACCGTCGGCTGTGCTCGCTGTCACAACCACAAGTTTGATCCGATTCTGCAGAAGGACTACTTCGCCATGCAGGCTATTTTCGCGGGGCTGCGGTATGGCGATCGCCGCCTGCGAGGCCAGCAGAACGATCTCTGGACCGATCAGGTGCCCGCAGCGAAAGCACGGCTGGACCGGACGCTCGCCGAAGCGAAGTCACTTCGTCAACGTTTCGATTTGAAGCCCTGCTCAGGGAGCCTGCATACCGATCGATTCGAGCCGATCCTCGCTACCGCGGTGCGAATGGAGATCCGAGCGACCGACGACGGCAAGCCGCCGTCGTTGTATGAGTTTGAAGCTTGGACAGCTGCGGACAGCGGTGCGTCACGCAATGTGGCGCTGGCCTCCCAGGGTGCGATTCCCAGTGCATCGAGTTACGCGTTAGCGAATCAGACGCGGCATTTCGACAACCTGATCGATGGATCAACGGATCGCCGTCAGGCTTTTCCCTGGGTCGCGAGCGACGTGGGTCCCGCATGGATCCAAGTCGATTTTGCCGAGCCCGCGCGGATCGATCGAACGGTCTGGGATGTGGGCAGTTCTCATCCCGCCGACTACGCGATTCATGTGATGAATGGTGAGAGTGGTCAATGGCAGGTCGTTGCCGACAGCACCGATCGATGGCTACGCGAGAGCGACCGGCGTTCGGCGAGCGAAGTCCAATTGCGGGGACTTTCTGAAAATGACGTCAGCCTCGTCGTCAAGCTCAATGCCGCCGCGCGCGCCGCACGGGCAGAGCTCAGTCGTTTGTCCGCCGGTCCCCAAGTCTTCGCGGCTCGGTTTGTGCAGAGTCCCGAACCGACTTGGCTACTGCATCGCGGGGACCCGATGAACCGCCGCGAAGTCGTCGCCCCAGCGGTCCCTAAGGCATTGGGTCAGATGCCGTGGAACGAAGGGGATTCCGAGCCACAGCGCCGAGTCGCTTTGGCTGAGCACTTGATCCACCGTGATCACCCGCTCACCTCGCGAGTGATTGTCAATCGCGTTTGGCAACATCACTTTGGCGAAGGCTTGGTCGATACGCCCAGTGACTTTGGCGAAATGGGATCCAGGCCCACCCATCCCGAGCTGCTCGACCACTTGGCGTTGGACTTCGTTCGCGACGGGTGGTCGCTAAAGAAACTGCATCGTCGCATTGTTCGCTCTCGCACGTTTCGGCAATCCAATCGCCCCGCCGTAGATGCACTCCAAGTTGATGCGGACTCTCGGCTCCTGTGGCGGTTTCCACCCCGAAGATTGGAAGCCGAGGCGATTCGAGACTCGATCCTGCAGGCCAGCGGCAATCTGAACCTGGAGATGGGGGGCCGCGGGTTTGACTTGTTTCAGCAACGCGGTGGCCTGGCGGACTACACCGCGCTCGAAACCTTCCAGCCCGATGGTTGGCGAAGAATGATCTATGCCCACAAGATACGAATGCAATCGGTGGATGTCTTCGGTGCTTTTGATTGCCCTGACGCAGGCCAAATGAAGCCGAAGCGAACTCGGTCGATCACGCCAATTCAGTCGCTCAGTCTCTTCAACAGTCCCTTTGTCATGCGTCAATCGCGGTTTTTTTCGGATCGAGTTGAAGAGGAAGTCGGCGAGCGCGTTGACGATCAGGTCGCTCGAGCCTTCGTGATCGCGTTTGCTCGCTCTCCAAGCGACGAAGAACGCGATCGAATGAGCGAATTGGTGCTGAGTCATGGACTCAACCAACTTTGTCGGGTCCTGATGAACTCAAGCGAATTCCTGTACATCCCATGAAATCAATCAAGCCCCCACGTTTCGATAGGAGCCGCCGTCGAGTCCTCGCCGGTGCATCGGGTGGTCTGGCATCGATCGCGCTGGCCTCGATTTTCGCGGACGCATCGGCGGCAAAAGACTCCAAAACGTACGGCCCTCTTCGCATCGATCCAGCTAGGCCCTACGAACCGCGACCCTCTCATTTCGCTGCCAAAGCGAAGCAGGTGATCGTCGTCTTCTGTTCCGGTGCGGTCAGCCATGTCGATACGTTCGACTACAAGCCGGAGTTGATCAAAAGGCACGGTCAGCCGCTTCCCGGAAACGAATCGTTGGTGTCGTTCCAAGGTCCCAATGGCAACTTGACTCAACCCCTGTGGAAATTCCGCCCTCGTGGCAAATCGGGGAAGATGGTCTCCGACCTTCTCCCACGGATCGCCGGTTTGGCCGACGAGATCTGCTTCTTTCATTCGTTAACCAACAAATCCAACACGCATGGTCCCGCTGAAAATGTCATGCACACGGGGTTTGCGTTTGATGGTTTCCCCAGCATGGGAGCGTGGATCCATTTCGCCCTGGGGAGCGAAAATCAATCTTTGCCATCGTTCGTGGCGATTGAGGATCCTCGCGGAATGCCGCAGTCAGGCCCTAACAATTGGGCCAGCGGATTTTTGCCAGCAGCATTTCAGGGCACAACGCTGAGCACAAGCAAACCGCTTCGACATCTCGATCGACCTGCAAATGTCTCACCGCAAACCGATCAAACAGCCCGGGAAGCACTGCTTTATTTGGACCAAATCAATCAGCGGCGTTTCCCTGGTGACCAAGAATTGGCCGCTCGGATCGCCAGCCATGGGCTAGCAGCCAAAATGCAGTTGCATGTCCCCGGGGTGGTGGATGTCGCCTCGGAACCCGCGCATGTCCGCAAACTGTATGGGGCAGACAGCAACAACCCGATCAAGGCCGAATTCGCGAACAACTGCATCCTTGCCCGTCGGCTCGTCGAAAACGGCGTTCGCTTCGTCCAACTGTTCAACGGCGCGTACGCCTCGGGCGGAAGGATCAACTGGGACGGTCATGCAGAGCTGAAGAAGCAGTACGACGTGCACGGTGAAATCCTCGATCAGCCTGTCGCCGGATTGCTCATCGATTTAAAACAACGTGGACTGCTCGAGTCGACTCTATTGGTGTTTGCTACGGAGTTCGGCAGGATGCCGATGTTTCAAGCCGGCACGTTTGGGCGAGACCACAACCCTTTGGGTTTCACGTGTTGGATGGCCGGCGCGGGCGTCAAGCGCGGTTTCAGTTACGGCGCGACGGATGAATTCGGATTCCAGGCCGTTGAAAACGCGACCACCGTCCATGACTTCCACGCCACGATCCTGCATTTGCTCGGATTCGACCACGAACAGCTGACCTTTTACCACAACGGAATCCAAAGGCGATTAACCGACGTCCATGGCAAAGTCATTGACGACGTGTTGGCCTGACGCACGAGTTCTCTTCCGCCTCACTCCCTTGTCAACGCAACGGCGAGATGAAGTCCACCGATCACGCGCGGCTTCATCGATATTGGTTTTTGCCAATACGCCCAGTAGGATTCGAACCTACGACCTGCGGATTAGAAGTCCGCTGCTCTATCCAGCTGAGCTATGGGCGCGTCCTGTTTTGTGCCGTGTTTTACGCTGTTTTCTAAGCGTTCGGGCCGTCCATTCTTGCCGTTCCATCGGTTCTGACGCCCGGTTTGACGCCCGCTAAGCCCGAATGTAGGATTGCCCAGGCGTCAAGCAGGCGTCAAAAGTGACGCCCGGGTGATTCAGACCCGGGCGCCGCGTAGTCACCTCACAGCTACTACCCCGAAGGTAACCACATGGCAGATTCTACCCGCCCGCCCAAGCCGCGAAAGCCACGCCCCGACTTTCCCCTCTATCCACATGGTTCGGGCCGGTGGGCCAAGAAGGTTTGCGGCAAGACTTGCTACTTCGGCAAAGTCGCCGACGATGCCACCGGCCGGGCCGCGCTCGAAAAGTGGTTGGAACAAAAAGACGACTTGTTGGCGGGCCGCAAACCACGCCCGCGCGACCCCGACGCGCTGACAATCAA
>JBGTCJ010000509.1:0-8938 GCA_041748895.1 Pirellulaceae bacterium | reverse complement strand
GTGGACGGCTTCCGCATTTGACCAGGTCGATCTGACGGCGGGCTCGGCCGTCAAATTCACTCAGGTCTTGGACTTGATCGACGCCACGTTGACGATCGGCCAGGGCGACAATGCGGCAACTTTTTCTTCGCCGTTCACGTCCGATCCGATCCAGATGGCGCTTTATCTCCCCATCCTGATGGCCAATTTCTCGACTCAGGATTTTGAAACCATGCCCGGCCGGATCAACATCAACGATTGTCCGGCGGAACTGATTATGGGAATTCCCCTGCTCACGCCCGAGGCGGCCGAAATGATCATTGAAGCGAGGGCAGAACCCACGGACAGCGAAAATCGTCGATTCGAAACCTGGCCGTTGGTCGAAGGCTTGATCACACTGGAGCAGATGCGATCCCTGATGCCGTTGGTCACCGCCGGCGGTGACGTCTTTCGAGCTCAGGTCGTCGGGTACCACGAAACCGCCGCATCGGCCTCCCGTGTCGAAGTGATCATCGACGCCACGGGCGTGAACCCAAGAGTGATTCATTATCGAGACCTATCCCACCTTGGTCGCGGATTTGACCTGTCGGTGCTGGGGATTCGAAACCTCGTTTCCGAAGGTAATCCACTGCCATGACCCACTACGTTGCCATCGACTGGGATAGCCGCGAGCTCCGCGCCGTTATGGGTCGATCGGCCGGAAGCGGATGCGTGGTGACCGACGCGGCGATCATTCCCTTGGATGACGAGTCGGCTGTCGCTCTCACCGCCGCGCTGCGGAAACTGATCGATGATCGTGGCCTTGCCAAGCTGAAGCCGAAACTGTTGGTCGCCATTGGTCGCGGCAAGACCGAATTGCGTCAATTGACTCTGCCGCCGGTGCCCGCCAACGAACTGCCAACGATGGTTCGATTGATGGCGCTGCAAAGCTTTTCGGCCGCTGGCGAATCGGCCGTCGTCGATTTTCTCCCGGTCAAACCGGTCGCCACACCGTTGCAGGGCTCGGCTAGTCAAGCAGAACCGCAGTCACAGTCGGTGATCGCGGCGGCCGTCACCCCGCAGGCGATGGAGAAGATTGATGAGATCGCCGAGGGAACCGGGATGGCGCTCAAGCGAGTGGCGCTCAGGCCGATCGCCGCCGCGGCTCTTTTTCAACTCTTCGCTGACGTATCCACACGCACCGATGGCGACCACGTGCTGGTCGATCTGCTAGCCGATGATGCGGACATCGTTGTGCTTCGCGGCGGTAGCGTGTTTTTCGTTCGATCGGTCCGCATTTCGGGCACCTCCGTGAGCCGAACGGCGCAGATCGCCGGGGAACTTCGGCGGAGCCTGATGGCGTGTGGAATCGACGCCGCGGCGTCGCCCCCACGGGTCGTCATTTGGGGCTGTGCCACGACGCACCAGGGAGAGGTCGACGAACTCGCCGGACTTTTGGGTTGCCAAGTCACCACGCTCGACCCACTCGCTTTGGTCACGACCGAAAGCAAACGTGGCCAGAAAAGCGGCCTTGCCGATTCGCTCGACTCGCACACCGGACGGCTCGCGCCGTTGATCGGGCTGATGGCGACCGATGCCCTATCGGAGCAGAATGCGGCGGCCGCCGACCATTTGGTCGATTTTCTCAATCCTCGGAAAGCCGTTGAGATTCGGAAGGACTACCGGATTCCGATTCTGGTCGGAGGCGTGGCAGCCGCGGCCATCGGACTGCTCGCTTTTTCGGCGTGGACCAGCCTTCGAAATCTCGATGCCGATATCCGTACCCGCCAAGCCGATTTGGCCGCGCTGCGACCATTGGTCGATGCCGCGGAGTTGAGTATCGACCGCACCGAACGGGTCGACCAATTTCTCGATGGCAACGTGAATTGGCTCGATGAATTCAAATTGCTGGCGGAGCAAATGCCACCGGCCGAAGGGGCGATGCTCCGTTCGCTTTCGGTAGCCACGGTGCCTCGCGAAGGCGGCGGACGAGTCACCCTGTCCGGCGTCGCCGCGTCGCCTGAAGTAGTTGACCAATTGGAGCTGGCATTGCGGGAGAGCGATCGCAGCATCACCGGATCGGGAGCAAACGATATGGGACGCGACGAAGCCTACCGCTGGGGCTTCCGGGAAACCGTAACGATCGGCGGCGACGTGGTTCGCAGCGATCGGTACCGCCTGCTTCAAGCGGTCGACACCGAACCATCAGTTGAATCCCCTGATCTGGAGCCACCTGGTGCGGAACCAATTGGTGCGGAACCAATTGGTGCGGAACCAACGGGCAGCGAGCCCCTCACCGATCCGGGCAGCGAGCCCCTCACCGATCCGGGCAGCGAATCCGTCAGCGAAAACTTGCCCAGCCGACAGGAGGTAGCGCAGTGACTCCACGCGAAAAGATTCTAGGAATCAGCGTCGCGAGCGTCTTGGTTTTGGCCGGGGGACAAATGCTGTTGTCTCGGTACCGCGCCGCGGTCGCCCAGCGTACCGTGCAGATTGAAACACTCGATAATCAACTGATTGAAGCTCGCGACAAACAGATTCGCGGCGCGTATGCCGATCGTCAAATGGGTGAGTACCTGATTCGGTCGCTCCCGAGCGATCCCGAACGCGCCCGCGCCGACTACACGCGTTGGCTGCTCTACACCACCACGCTGTTGGGACTTCGAGACACGAGCGTCAGCCCGAGCCAAGACCTCCCCGTCGGTGATCTCTATCGGCGTTACGGGTTCAAGGTAAGCGGCAAAACCGACTCTCGCGGATGGCTCGAGTTGATGCACGCGTTCTACTCACAAGATTACCTACACCGGATATCAGAAATGAGCGTCCAACCCTCGCGGGAGGGCGATGGGACGCTTGCCGTCAGCCTAACGATCGACGCCATCGGGCTCTCGGCCGCCGCTGCCGATGCCCCGCCGCCGACATCGATCGCACCCTGGGTGGGCGACTATCAAGACTATGCTGACGCGATACTCAACCGCAGTTTCTTCTCGCCCCCCAATCAACCCCCACGGTTCACCAGCCCGACGCGTCTGACCGCCAACCTGGGAGAAACCGCCACGCTGAATGTTGCCGCGGAAGACCCCGACCACAACCGCATCCGTTACTCTTTGGTGGGCGAGGTGCCCGAGGGTGTCGCCCTCGATGAACGCAGCGGGACGATCCGCTGGGAGCCTCGTGATCTTGGCGACTTTGCTCTGACCGTCCGCGCCAGCGATGATGGCTATCCGCCCAAGTCGACCGAACAAGAGATCGTCGTCGCCGTAGTTCAGCCGCCGCCACCGCCCAAAGAGCCCGATCCCTTGCCGGGTTTTGACGATTCAACCCAGACCGTGTTGACCGCGTTGGTACAAGGCGGCGGTGATTGGACCGCGTGGATGAAGGTCCGAACCCGAGGCACCACGCTTAAACTGCGGCCGGGAGATCCATTTGAGATCGGAAGCTTGAAAGGGAGTGTGGTCGAGGTCAACGCCAAGTTCGTGGTGCTCGAAATCGATGGGCAACGGTTTGAATTGCGTCCCGCCGGTAACCTCGCTGAGGCTGCGAAGGTCGCTCTGCAACCTTGAACGGCGATGCCGATCAGAACCAGTGCGCTGAGTGACGGCGAGACAGCCCCAACAACCCACACTTCCCATATCTCCAAGTGCACTCATTCCTCAAAATCTAGCCAAACTGCTTGATCATTGTTACCGCTCCGGTATTCTACGTTCAGCGGGCGACATCTGCGGGCGGTCGTCAATGGTCACAGTTCCACAACAGGAGGGGTTTTCGACCCATGAGGAAAAAAACATTCATTACAGGCGCGGCAATACTCGGTGCGATGCTCTCGACGGGAACGCCCGCGGAAGCCGGTTTCGGCCTCTTCGGCGGGGCAGGTCACGGCGCACACGGTAGCTATGGATCCGGTGGCTATGGTTCCGGTGGCTCCAGTGGCGGCGTTGGCTATGGGTCATCCGGCGGTTATGGTTTGGCAGCCGCCGGTTACGGGTCATCGGGTGGCGGCTATGGTTCGTCGGGCGGCGGCTTCGGGTCGTCGGGCGGCGGCTTCGGCTCAACGGGTGCTCACCACATGGGCCCCTTGAAGCGTTTGGCAGCTAAGATCCATGCCCATCATGCAGCTCGGGTCGCCGCGCGACACAGCAGCGGCGGCAGCTCCGGTGGGTTCGGAAGCAGCGGCTCCGTTGTCGTGGCCGGCCCGGCCTACGGTAGCTACGGCGGAAGCTCGGGTGGAAGCAGCGGCGGATACGGCAGTCTTTACGCTGCACCTGCAATCGCGACCTATGGCGGCAGCAGCGGAGGATCCTCCGGTGGCACGAGCTACTCCCATCCCATCGAATCGTACATGCCGATGTCTGAGGGAAGCGGTGCGATGGATGCCGCACCACCGGCTGAACCCACACCTGACAACGGCGCTTCGATACGCGGCCGGGGTTATGACGCGGGTTACACTCAGTCGAGCCGCACCCGCGCAACCCAGGTGTCTGCAAAGGTTTCCCCCCAAATCGCTGCTGACTCGGCGTTACTGACCGTTGTCGTTCCCGAATCGGCCAAAGTCGTTGTCAACGGCCGCGAAACGACAAGCACGGGTGCCGTCCGTCAGTTCACTTCCAACGGTCTCAAGCCCGGCTATGGCTACACCTACGAGGTGCAAGTGACTTTTGAGGGCCAGGACGAGCCCGTCACCAAGCAGGTCAAACTTCGGGCCGGTATTTCAGAGCGATTGGTGTTCGACGCTCCGAAGAGCGAGGAAGCGGTTGCTGATAACGGCGCCGTTGAGACCGTGGTCACTCTTCGTGTTCCCCAAGATGCCGAGGTCACCTTGGCAGGAAATCAGACTCGTGGCGAGGGTGAAAACCGGACGTTCCGCACCCGCCAGCTCTCAGCCGGTGAAACGTGGGACGGCTACACGATCCGAGTTACGACGATGATCAACGGCAATCCGGTCAGCCAAGAGCGAACCATCGACCTCGTCGCTGGCTCGACGCACGATTTCGCTTTCGATTTCGACGCCGCGACGATCGCTAGCCGCTAACCGCTGTTCGCGACGCTGTGGTCAATCGGTCGACCCGTAAATTCAAGACGCATCGCCCAGAGCCAATGCTCTGGGCGATGTTTTTTGTGGGTTCACGGCGCGTTCTCGGTTGATCGATACAGCCTCGCAAGTTCCACCAAGATCGGCTCGACCTGCATCCAGTAGGCGTCATCACCGATGCTTGCGCGAAGCGAACGAAGCCCTTCGAGTGCGGCTTCGAGGTCATCACGCTGCTTGATCGCCTGCTCACCGAGTTGGGGGTCCGGGCCCGCGACCAAGGTGGTACGACGAGCCAAGGTGCCATCGACCTGGGTCGAAGAGTTGTCGTCCGGGCCAGCGGATTTCGCGCGTTGAATTTGCTTCAAGGCCGAATCGGGAACACGAGTGCCGCGGAACAGTGAGGCAGAAGTTCCTAGCCCATCGCCGTTGTCGTCAATCAGAGCATGTTCGGTGGCGATCCGAGCTTCGGACGAGTAGAAACGGCTAACGTCGCCAGCCGCCCGTAGGAATGCTTCTAGGATCGATACTTCATCGTCATGGTCGAGGTCGGCCTCGGGCGAATCAATGGCGGTCGATAGGTATTCGCCAAATCGGGCAAAGCCTTGCTCATTGCCGCTTCGCGTCGCCGTCACGATCACGCGTCCCGGACTCGAGAGGGCATTGATGAAAGGCCCGCTGGCCGATGCCGAATTGATGATCACCAACGGTCGAGCCATCGGGGCCAACCATGTGGCCAATTCCTGGGCCGAAACGTCGGGCCCCTCGAGGTTGAACTTGGCGACCTGGTTGCGGAAGGTCCCGTGTCCGATGAAAACGATCCACAGGGGTCCATCCACCGAATCCGCCGCGACTGCACCCCGCTTTTGAAGAAATGATTTCAACCGCTCGCGATCACTTGCTTCCTCGTCCGCGCCGGCGTCGGCATCGTCGGACGGCGAAGAGGCGACCTCGATCGTGCCAGTGCCTTCGCGATGGATGCCAATGGCGGTGGTCGCAATCTGATTCCTTTTGCCTAAGTCGATCCATCGCATGGCCCAGGAGTGAAACATTTCGGCGTAGGTCGGCTCACCACCGGCGCCCACGACGACCAAAAGTTCGGGTTGCCCTCCGCGTGCCGTCGCAGGAGTTGTGACCAGCAGGGCGACCGCTAGGGCCGCTCCAATCGTCCGCCGAACTGAAGAACCGTTCATGGTAAACCCTTCCATCTTCGCAACCCCCACTCACCACACAAACACAGGATCGCGAGCATCATGATCCACGGCCGGTGCCAGATCGGGTAGACCCATGTCTCGGTGACCGGCACCTTTCGGCTCGGCAGGCTGGCCACGAAAGATTCCAGCTCCGAAGCATCGATGCACTGGCCGCCTGATTGCTCGGCGATTCGATCGAGCCAATCGCGGCGAAAACCGAGCTGCCGAAACTCCGCGGCCGCGGGGTCAGCGGTCCATCCCGCATCGGCGACACCCACTTCGCTGCCATCATCACCCTTGACCGTGGCCTCGACGGCATATCCACCCGACTCACGGGCCCAGTAATCCATGGTGTAGGTGCCAGGTTGGCGAGAATCGCTCATCGCCTTCGTCGTAAACGGCTTTCCGCCAAGCGGCGTGACCACCACGTCGACCGTTGCATTGTCCAACGGCTGAAAACGTTCATCTCGCGCCGTCACCACGATGCGGACGGACTGTCCGATATCGTCCATGGATTCCACCCGACACTCGACCCGGCGGGGCACCTCGTTGGTCAGCCAGCGAGTGATCTGCCGCCATGCCTGAGCCGGATCATCGCTCTGGCCTGGCTGACGACGCAGCGACCATCGCCACAGGTCGCCTAGTGGCATCGCTGCGGTTCTCCCTCTCCCAAAACGTTGGGTGACCAACGCCGGAAGGCGTTGTTGATCCCGTCCACGGACGGTTGCCAACACCGTGGCGGCGGGCTTTACCTCACCGGCCAGATTGAGCGAACGGAAACTGGGCATCTGCGCAAGTCGCTGGGTCTCGAGCGTCTCATTCTCTCGAAGTCGAATCCAAGGCTCGAGCATCCCCTCACGCGTTAACTCAAAACGGTAGATGTCGTCGAGTGCCTCGGTCTGACGCCGCGGCGGGTAGACCGGCGACAACTCGCCCAGTGGGCTGACCGAAAAACGTTCCCAGTCGAACGATTCCTGGCCGCCCAGCAGCAACAACCCGCCTCCACGGCCCGCGACGAATCGACGCAAAAGGAGTTGCTGATCCTGAGTAAAGAAATTGGCCTCGATGTCGTCGATGATGACCGCTTGATAAGCAAACAATTCTTCATCGGTGCGAGGAAATCCATCGCTGAGCTCCTCGGACTCGCGAACGCCCAAGCGGATGATCACAGCCTCGTCGTATTGCCGGGCCGCCTCCTCCTCATCGTCGCCCAGTCCGGCGAACAAAGGATTGGTGTCGCTCACACCACGATCTCGAAAGCTAAACTTAGGCTGTTTGTCAGCGATGCGAATCAAACCAACCAACTGAACCTCCGCATCCGTCTCGAGCGCTCGGCGGAGAAACTTGTACTCCCAGTTCGGCCGACCGCTTACGTAAAGGATGCGGTAGGGACCACGGTCGCGCTCAACCGTGAACCAGCGATCATTGTTCTGGTACGATGCCTCGTACACCGCTTCGCCGGTCGCCCAAAGCTCGCGATCGGCCTTTCGAAAAGCGACGGCGCGATAGAAACGGACGCTCGATGTTCCAGTCCCCGCCTCGGATTGCGGGCGAAACCGAAAGGATACGTCCTTGGATCGCTCGTTTCGATCGATCCGAAGCTCCTTTTCTTCGACCACCTTCCCCGATGCGACATCGATCACTTGCGCGACCAGATCGTCGCGATCCATGCCCTCCGACACGATCGAGAAGCTCGCCGTGACGGGGGCCGTCTCAAAGTCGCTCTGCGACACGCGGATGTCGTCGACACGAAGATCGACAATCGATTGGTCGGTGCCGGTCACCACCGGATAGACGGAAAAGCCCAAGGATGACCAATCGACCTCGCCGGCCGCATCGTCGGTTAGGTTTCCGTCGCTCATCAGCAACACGCCGGCCACCGCGCGACTGCGAAACCGATCGGCAAGCGAGAGCAGGCTTGTCGATAGCGCAGACGTTTCGCCACTAGGCTCGACCAGCTCCAGTGCCTCCACGCTCTCGAGCCGCGAATCAAACGCGTAGGTTCGCACGTCAAAGTCCTGCGCGAGTCGCACCCTCCATGCCGCCTCGGGCCCTACGACCGCGGTGAATCGTTGATGGAGCGTCGGTTCGCCCGAGCGATCACGAATCGCCATGCTCTGACTGCGATCCAAGAGGATGGGGAAAAGATTCGCTTGAGGCCTCGGTCGCGTTCCAACCCGTAGCGGTTGCAACAAGCAGATCAGCAGCAGGATCACGGCGGCAAGCTTCAACAACAGCGCTGCCGTGCGGGCGCCTGCGGCCGATGCCAAACCGACTCGCCACCCCGTGACATAGTTCCAAACGATCAAACCCAATAACACCACCGCGATCGCGATTGCCACCGAGATCCATTGGGGTGATCCCCATAGCAGATCGCTGAACATCAAAGGCCGCCCCCCAGATTCTCGTAGTATCGACGGACGGCATCGGAGAATCGATCGGGAACCGGATCCCTATCGATGGGAACCGGCGCGTGTTTATCGGCCGACTTTCGCAGTAACTCTTCCGCGACATTCTTCGTCAACTCGCGAAGCGGTTTGGCGATTAAATCCTCGAGCTCCTCCCACTGCGGGGCTTTCGAATTCCGCTTGAACTCGCTCCGCATTTCGCGGGCACGATCTCGAATCGTCGCCGCGTCGGATTGCAAGCGCGGGTCATCCACCATCTCCTGAACATCGCGGAGCCGATCGGTCCATTCGCGAAAACCCTCGCCCGTAATCGGTGCGGGCCCCGCGTTGCGACTTCCGCCGCCGCCGGCGCC
>JBGTCJ010000508.1:0-8029 GCA_041748895.1 Pirellulaceae bacterium | reverse complement strand
GTCGAGCGGGATGACGCGGATCCCGGAATTAAGACGCTTGAGCTGACGTACATGGGGTTGACCCCGAAGGCTCGCGGACGGGGTTTGGGGGCCTTTCTGATCGAGGAAACGACGTCGATCGCGCGACAAGCCGGCGCGGATCAGATGGTGTTGGCCGTCGACCGGGAGAATGCCCCGGCGATCAAACTTTATCGACGACTCGGTTGGGTCGATGTCGGTGGCGAAAGTGTCTGGGGACGTGATTTTTCGCCGTAATTCACGGCAAATCACGGGTTCTGGCGAGAATCGCGATCCGCATCACGCTCAAGGGCTGACAGCTTTTCCACGCTGCCGAATAACCGCTGCGGCAGCTCGGCCTTGAAGCGAATGTGAAGAAATCGCGAACGCTTTTGCGTATCTGCAGAGGCTAATGCCGGTCGACGGGGGGTTCCAAAGGGTGAGCATTGCAAACCGGTTTGACATCGATGCTAGCAGTTCTAGAATCACCCCCACGTCACCTGACGAAACAGGAACGGGAGGCATTGGTGCCGCCCAGCGGAGCTTGGTCGGTGAGTCGTCCATGAAGGCCGGAATGGCTGAAGGCGGCTCGAAAGAGGTCACCATTCTCGGCGCACGCTATCCCGTCGTTTCGTCACTTGTTTTTACGTCGCCGCAAAATTCCAAGATGGAGGTTGGTGCTACCGGTATGCCCGCGTTGCATCAGGAACCCGACGACACGGCTGTCATCGGCATGATCACGGAAGCGTTGAAGCAGCGGATCGGGACCGAGCGGTTTGGACTTTGGTTTGGCCAAGGTGTCACGCTAAGGTCGGGCGAAGGGGGCTGGCTTGAGGGCGGTGCCGTCGTCGAAGTCGCCGGAGAGTTTGCGCTGCAGCGAATCAAGACCAACTTTGGACGCGATCTTCAGGCCGCGGTGATGCTGGCGATCGGGCGGAGCGTACCGGTCGTTCTGTTGAGTGCTCAGAGTGCGGCGGATCAACCGCCTCGCGTTGCAATTCCGCATTCGAGTTCAAAAGCGCCGGAGCGCACGAAAAAAGCTTCGCACGCGTTCGCGTCGGTCCAAGACGGGCCCGCGTCAATTGCATCGCTAGCCAAGGGTCTTGCGACCGGTGGTCGCTCGGTTGTTGAGCGGTGTGAAATCGGAGATAACGAGGTGGTTGTGGCGAGCTCAACCACCTCGGGAAAGTGTGGCTCGGCCAGCGGCGGCTCCTGGTCGCTCGCAACGCAGGGCGACGCCGGACTTCGGATCGATTCCGCCCGCTCGATCGAACGCTCGTCCTCAATTCGGACTGTTCGCGCATCGTCCGACCGTACCGCCGACGACCGCGGCCCGATATCGGGCCCAGTGGAGACGATGACATTCGCCAACTTTGCCACCGCCAGTAGCAACGCACTGGCTCATACCGCAGCGAAGCTCCTGGTGGAAAATCCGGGGGAAGCGGCACCGCTTTGTTTTTGGGGTGCGACGGGAACAGGAAAGACGCACCTTCTGCACGCGATTCGACACGAATTGCGGAACCGACATCGTCTGCCGCGAGTCGTTTTGTTGTCTGCGGAGGAGTTTACTAACGAGTTCATGACAGCCGTGCGTGGTCCGGGTTTACCTGCATTTCGCAGTCGGTATCGCGATGTTGATGCCCTGTTGATCGACAACATCCAGTTCATCGGAGGCAAAAGTGCCACGCTCCGAGAAATGCTCTACACCGTCGACACGATTTTGCGGCGCCGCAAGCCGCTGGTCTTCGCGGGCGATCGCCCTCCAATGGATATCGATGGGCTCTCGGCAGAGCTGTCAGGTCGATTGTCTAGCGGTCTGGTGTGCGGAATCAATCCGCACGACGAGCCACTGCGTCGCGAATTGATTTCGCGGTTGGCCAAGGAAAGCTTTCTCCCGTGGGACGAACAAACCATCGACCTGGTAGCGCAGCGCGTCGGTGGCGATGGTCGAGCGATCCATGGGATCGTGAGGCTGGTTTCGATGCTCCAGCGGATGTACCGAAGGATGCCAACGATCGATGAAATCATCAAGGAGGCGGGTGATTTGTTGCAGCGAAGCCAGCGTCCGGTCGGATTGCCCGATATTGATCGTGCTGTATGCAACGCTTTTGGCTTGTCAACGCAAGAGCTTCGTGGAGAAAGCAAATCGCGGAGCGTCAGCCAACCGCGAATTCTCGCCATGTATCTCTCTCGCCAGCTCACCTCGGCCGCGTTTAGCGAAATCGGTCGGTACTATGGCGATCGCAATCACAGCACAGTGATCGCAGCAGGCCGTCGCGTCGAGAAATGGCTCGCGGCCAACCAGCCTGTCGGCGGAAGAAATTCAAGAAGCATGAGCGTTCAGGAAGCGATCGATGCTGTTCAGAACCTGCTCAAGATCGGTTAATGACCGGTGAGTCACGAGCCGCTGCCTAGGGCTTTGCCGCCGCAGTCCTGGCTCCAAAGTTCGGCGACAGCCATTGCCGGGGCCACCCGCGCGGCCGCCGGTCCGCAGAGGTCGGCGAGACTGATCAAGCGAGGTTGTGCGGACATTCTTGCCGCCAAACGTTTGACCAAAGGCATACCATGGCCCGCAACGACCCAGGTTGTATGCGGCTTGGTGTGCCGCAAGGTCAATGCCGACGCGAGCTCGTCACAGGCCGCGTCGAAGACCGCGTCGGCAATCACGGTCGCCTCAGCGTCGGTCATTTGAGCCTGGTCCAAACCGATCATCCGCGCGATCCGCCGATGCGCGGCTGCGCGAGTTCGCGGCCCTCCGTCGCAGGTCATGGTCTCCGCGTGGCTTGGGGCCTCTGGGTCGTCCGAAGTCGCCGGCCAGAGCGACCATCCCATCAGTATGGCGCAGTCATCGGTGTTGGCGAAGACCTCTCTCATCACCGGTATCGACTGGCCGCGAAAGGGCAACTCGCGGACGAGCGAACAAACCGGCGTTCGTCCCAAGCCGACATAAACGAGTTCGCCCGCTTTCAACCGATCGTGGTCAGTTCGCGAGGCGGTCCGAACCTCACGGTTGGAAATTTCAATCAAATCGGTCGTGGTGCTGCCCACATCGACCAAAAGCGAATCCTGGTCAACGCTGCGACATACCCAGTTTGCCAGCGCGTGCCAGTTGGCCGATGCGACCTGCTCAGGCTCGGTAATCGCTTCACGCGGATCGACGAAACGACCTTCGACACTGTAGAACCCGAGCGCTGGGACCCGGAGTTCGCTTGCCGCCGCGACCACTTGCTCGACGATTCGGCGGACACCCGTCGGTCGATCGGGAAACGTATCCGCCATCTCACCGGTCATCGTCACCGCCCACGCGACCGCGTTGGACGCACCCGGCATGCCGCGGATGGCATCGGCGACCATTTCGGCTAATCGTTCCGGCGTCCGCCACATCGCGAACGGAACCGCGTGCGAGACATCGCCACAATGGAGCTTGAGATTGGCGCCACCGATATCGAAACCGACGACTCCGTGGAGTTCACACGCGCGTTGGTCGGTGGGCGATCGGCCAGAACCGTGTTCAGCCAATGGTCTGTTCAATGTCGTTGACCCACACGTGGCCATCGGCAGTCCACCGCACCGAGTCGACGCCGGTCACGCACTGAACAGGTCCGCATTCTAGACCGAGCATTCGAGCGGCCAAGTTCCCCGCAACCATCTTCCTCAGCCCGACGTAGGATGTCGTCAGGCGCGAATTGACTTCGATCACGACATCCCCGCCAAGCTCTTCGGCGAGGACAATGTCAAATCCGATGAATCCACGCGGTGAGGGCGGCATCGCGGAGATCGCCAACTGCGTCAACGCGGCGACCCGACGTTGATCAACCTCAGAAAGCGGGCCTTGACCGCCACGATAGGCACAAGTTTCCAAGTCGACCACCTGGGCGACCGCGGGCAACGAAACCAACTCGGTGCCGTTCACGATCACCGCCGCCGAAACCGGACGGCCGGGAACAAATGCCTGCAGAATGTCTGCGTCGGTCGCTGCGTCTTGGGCCGTCTTCAAACCGTCGTGGATACAAACGCGCTCCGTGCCGCAGCCATCGCGCGGCTTGACAATGAATTGTGAAAATGCCTCAAGTTGCCTGAGCGATCGCGGGTCGTTGTGGAGGTAGGTTACCGGGTGGGGAACTCTAGCCGAGTGGAACGCCCGAGCCGTCAACTGCTTGTCACTGGCGATCCGCAGGAAGTCGCCACTGCTGGAAATCACGTCGATCCCGCCCGCACGCAACATACCGACCGCCTTGGCCAGCACGCCGTCGGTCTCGGGGGCGATTACGACTGCGGCATCGCATCCCTGTGCGGCGCGGACCCACTGCTGCCAAAGGGGTTGGGTGACCTCCATCTCGTGGTAGTCACCACGCGGAAGCTCGGGCGAGATCCGCGGATCGATCGGCACACAGAGATCGCAAACCTTGGCAAGGTCCTCAGCCAGGGCGGCGAGCATGGCGCCACCCTCAAGCCGCAAGCTGGTCGAGATTGCCTGGAGCGACTTTCGCCGCATGCCGCCGCCGCAGATGTATTCGCCCAAGAAGACTTTCATGGCAAGTCGCGACTAGAAAATACCGAGCTGATCGCGAGCATCATCGGTCATACGATCCTGACTCCATGGGGGATCCATCACGACCTTGATCGTCGCAGTATCGACCTCGTGCAAATCTTCGGCCGCCTGTTTGGCACCGCCTACCAATTGCGGTCCGGCCGGACACATCGGGCTGGTCATGGTCATTTCGATGTGAACATCGTGACGCCCGTCTTGCTTGGGTTCGCTGATATCGACGACGTAAATCAACCCGAGGTCGACGATATTGACATACAGCTCGGGGTCGATGACGGCCTTCAGCGCCTCACGGACTTTGTCTTCACTCAGTGGCATGATAGATCCTCAATCAAAGAGGCGAGCAAACGGTCGGAGAACAGTCGGTGGGTCACTCGTATTCGCGGACCTGACGTGCGATCGACAACCCCAAAGCCTCACGCACAGGATCGATCGTGATGCGATCGAAGATCTGTTGGAAAAACCCAGTCACGATGAGGCGAATCGCCTCGTCCCGCGTGAACCCACGGCAGCAGGCATAAAAGATCTGCTCCTCGTCCACTTTGGATGTCGTGCTGCCATGCGTACACCGTACATCGTCGGCCTCAATCTCCAAACCGGGTATCGAATCGGCTCGCGAACGATTGGACAAAACTAGATTGTCGTTGCGTTGATAGCCATCGGTTTTCTGCGCCGATTTGTCCACCTTGATCATCCCCCGCCAGACCGTGCGACTTTGGTCCTGTTGCGCCGATTTGTAGAGGAAATCGCTTCGACAACTCGGAGCCACATGATGCTGCAACGTGTGGTAGGCGAGGTGTTGCCGTCCCTCCGAGAACAGGACTCCGTTGACCTGACAATCAGCGCCCGGTCCAACCATCTCGACCGTTTGGTTGACCTTGCTCATCCCCGAACCCATCGCAGCGATCGTCCACTGCAATGAAGCGTCACGGTCAAGCACCGCCTTTTGATGAGCAAAGTGGAAAGTTTTGTGCCCCCATTCCTGCAAATTGACATACCGCAGTTGTGACCCCGCACGCTGGACCAACTCGATCGCTCCGATATGCAATCCCCCAGCATTTGCCGCAGGACCGTTCGCTTCGTGCAACACCGTCGCTTCGGCACCTTCATCCAGAACGATCAGGGTATGCGAAAGATCGGTTCCCCCCTCCGAAAGGAGTGCCCCGATGTGCAACGGTTGTTTGACGACGACGCCAGGTGGTACGTAGAGGAATTGACCACCACACCAGAACGCGGCGTGCAGAGCCGCAAACTTGTCGTGATCCGGGTCAAAAGCTTGGAACAAAAATCGACGAACCAAATCCGATTGATCCCGGGCCAACTGATCGAGGCTCCCAAAAACCAAACCTTGGGACGCCAACTCCTCGCTCAAGGACTCCTCAATCGTGCAGCCGTCGGCGCTCAATAGGTGTCCGCCCAGATCGACACCGTGCTGCAATTGCATTTGCCCCGACGTTTCGCGAATCTCTCCATCGGGAACCGCAAACTTGTCGAGTTGAAACAGTCGCAGGTCGGTCCGAATCCACTCCTCGTGGCGTCGTTCGGGCCACTGCATCGCGTCGAAATGCTGCCAAGCATCGCGACGAAGTGTGATTAACCAATCCGGTTCGTCGCGCCGCGCAAGAAACGCTTCGAATCCTGCGGAGTCAAACTTGTGGCGTGTGGATGGTGTGATCATCGTGGGGAGGGTCGTCATGATCGTCAGTCAATGCAGTGGATACCGGGAAAAATGAATGGCTCGATCGTGGTGACGCCGAGCCGTGGAGGCGATCGTCCCGAAGGAGATCATCGCCGATCGACGCCGGATCAACCGACGCTGCCTTCCATCTGCAGTTGAATCAATCGGTTCATCTCGACGGCATATTCCATCGGCAGTTCCTTGACCAGTGGCTCGATGAATCCATTGACAATCATCGTGCTCGCCTCAGACTCGCTCAGCCCTCGGCTTGTCAAATAGAAGAGTTGTTCTTCACCGATTCTTGACACGCTCGCCTCGTGCCCGATCTGGACGTCCTTTTCAGCGATTTCAATGTAAGGATAAGTGTCGCTGCGGCTTTCGGGGTCCAGAATCAATGCATCACAGACCACGTTGTTTTTGCTGTGATGGGCGCCCGGTTCGACCTTGACCAGTCCGCGATAGCTGCTTCGACCCCCATTTTTGCTAATGCTCTTGCTGATGATTTGACCGGTCGTGTGCGGGGCCGCATGAACGAGTTTAGCGCCAGCGTCTTGGTGCTGGCCGGCACTGCTGAAGGCGATCGAAAGGATCTCGCCGCGGGCACCCGGTTCCATCATGTGGACGGCAGGGTACTTCATCGTCAATTTACTGCCGAGGTTTCCATCGACCCACTCCATCGTCGCGTCAGCGTAGGCATAGGCTCGCTTGGTCACGAGATTGTAAATATTGTTGGCCCAGTTCTGGATCGTCGTGTAACGGCACCGCGCACCACGCTTGACAATCACCTCAACCACCGCGCTGTGCAAACTTTCGGTCGTGTACATCGGTGCCGTGCAGCCCTCGACGTAGTGAACGCTCGCCCCCTCATCGACGATGATCAACGTCCGTTCGAACTGACCCATACTCTCGGCGTTGATTCGGAAGTACGCCTGCAGCGGAAATTCGATTTTGACCCCCGGAGGGACGTAGATGAATGAACCCCCAGACCAAACCGCGCTATTGAGCGCGGCGAATTTGTTGTCGTTGGCTGGAATCACCTTGCCAAAATACTCCCGCAGCAGGTCGGAGTGCTCACGGACCGCCGTATCGGTGTCGGTAAAAATCACGCCCTGGTTAACGAGTTCCTCCTTCAGCGAGCCGTAGATCACCTCGCTTTCAAACTGCGCCTTGACGCCCGCGAGGTACTTCTTTTCCGCCTCAGGAATTCCAAGTTTGTCAAACGTTTCTTTGATCTCGGCGGGCACATCATCCCAGGTCTTGCCCTGGTGGTCGGTCGGCTTGAGGTAGTAGAAGATGTCCTGAAAGTTAATGTCGATGGCGCCACCCCATCGAGGCATTGGCCGTGCCTCGAACAGATCGAGCGCCTCCAGGCGGTACTCCCGCATCCACGCCGGTTCCTGCTTGATTTCAGAAATCTGCTCGACGACTTCGCGATTGAGCCCCTTCTTGGCCTTGAAAATGCCGTGGGTCTCCGTGCGAAAGTTGTACTTGTTGATTTCGCCAATGCCGACTTCGCCAGCAAGATCGGTAGCCATGATTGAGTTTTCCGTTTGGGTTGTTTCGATTTCAGTGCGTGGGTTTCAAGACTTCTTGAAAGCTCCATCTCGCGGCTATGTGGCTACCGCTTCCTCGGCGATCATTTCTCGATTCGCGGCATCCGCGTCGGGATACGCTCTGCGGATTCGGTCGTAACCACTGCGATGAAGCTCCTCGGCCAACTCCTTGCCACCGGTCTCGACGATTCGACCACCGAGCATCACGTGGGTGAATTGTGGCGGGTTGTGTTCGAGCAACTTGTCGTGGTG
>JBGTCJ010000507.1:0-4225 GCA_041748895.1 Pirellulaceae bacterium | reverse complement strand
CCTCGACCTCCTCGCCGCCGTCAACGAGCCGAACGGCAAGACTCTGTTGGATAACACGATGGCGTTGTTGGGCAGCGGGATGGGTAACGCCAGCTCCCATTCCAATCGCGACCTGCCACTGCTGTTGGCCGGTGGCGGATTTCGACATGGACAACACTTGCGCTTCGAGAAAGACGATTCACGTCGGACCACCACCCCGGCGGCCAATTTGTTTGTTTCGATGTTGCAACGTTTTGGCGTGGAGACCGACCGCTTCAATTTGTCGACCGGAACGCTGTCCGGGCTGGAGTGGGTCGGATGATCAAACTGCCTGCGCGCCTGGTGGCGGCAGCAATCTGCTTGTCTCACCTCGGTGCCTGTGAATCGCTCGCCGCGGCCGACGTGGTCCGTCAAAGGGTGATTGAAATTCCGGAGTCGGTCGCACCCTTTCTCCGCGCGTATTGCATCGCGTGTCATGACTCCCAGAACGAATCGGGGGATCGTTCATTCGATGCCCTGTTGATCGCGTCGCAGGCCGCCGACCACTCGGTGACTCTGGAAGAGGTGGTCGATCAACTCAACCTGGGCCAAATGCCTCCGAGCGAAAAGGGGGTCGCGCAGCCGACCGACGACGAACGACGTCGCGTGGTCGCGGATATCACTCTTTATCTGCTCGCTGAGCGTGAAGAGCGGCGTCACGCGACCACTGCGTTGCGTCGACTTACGCGATATGAGTACAAGTACACGATCCGTGACCTCTTGGGGATCGATACCGACGCGGTCGATGCGACCGTGAATTTCCCGCCGGATCAGGTCGTCGAGGGATTTTCCAACATCGGATCCGAGCAACAGTTATCTGAGCTTCAGATGCAGCTCTATCTCGATGCGGCCCGGCATTATCTCGATCAAACGTTCGTGTTTGGTCAAACCAAGCCTGAGACGCTGCGATGGCGGTTTCGGCCCGCTGACTTCACTCACAGCCCCTTTGAGGATGTCCGCATCATCTACAAGGCGATCGATCGCGAGGGTCGCCACTTGGACATCGGCCACGGGGAGCCGGTGGATCGCTACCCGACGTACCCGATCGAATTTGCCGAAACGGGCACACCCGTCGCGGGGCTTTACCGAATTCGAATCCATGCGGCGGGCGTCGGACGGAAGAACCCCTACGATCCAAATCTTTTCAAGTCTGACCTCTCGGTCCCGCTCAAGCTGGGCCTGTGGCACGTCCCGGAAAAACGACTGCTTGCCCCTGGCGCTTCGGAGGGAAGGGTTTTGGTCAAGGCGTTCGACCTCGAGGATGACACGCCGACGTGGCTCGAGGCGACCGTTTGGATGCCCGCCGGTTCAACGCCATACGTCCACTGGATCAATGGCGAAGGCTCCTCCAAGCCGGTGCTGATGAAGATTCGCGAGAGGTACCATCCCGAAACGATCACGCTGTCGCCTTTTGAGATCGATGCGCTCAACGAACAGGGTATCCCGATTCGGCCCGAACAACTGACGACCGACGTTCACCTTTCAGACGTCTATCAAGGCCCTCGCGTTCGACTCTTTGAGATGACGCTCGAGGGACCCCTGTTGGATCATTGGCCGCCCGATGGGCACCATCGCATCTTTGGCGACACGCTCGACGCCTCGCGTGTCGATCTCGTGGAGGCCATGACCGCGTTCGCGAGCCGAGCCTTTCGGCGCAGCGTCAAGAGCGATGAGGTCGCTCATTACGTCAAGCTGGTTGAGCAGAAGGTCGATTCGGGGTTCGCCCACGCCGATGCCATCCAACTCGGTTTCACGGCGATTTTAACCTCGCCTCGATTTCTGTTTTTCGAGGAGGGAGACCCCTCGCAAAGTCAGTGGCTTGATGATTTCGAGTTAGCCAGCCGGCTGTCCTATCTCTTCTGGAGTTCGACGCCGGATGAGAGGTTGTTGTCGCTGGCCTCCTCCGGATCGATTCGTCAACCTCAGGTGCTACGGGCCGAAGCCCAACGACTGCTGGGTGACACACGTTCGCGAGCGTTTACCACGCACTTCCTCGATGCCTGGCTGCGGCTGGATCGACTCGGTTCGATGCCGCCCAGCACCGCGCAGTTTCCACGTTACTATTACCATCGCCTCGAGGAAGCGATGAAAACCGAGACCAGGTTATTCTTTGAACACGTGTTGGAAGGCAACAAGCCGTCCAAGGATTTTCTTGACGGATCGTACACATTCGCGAACGATGCGTTGGCAAGTCTCTACGGGCTCGAGGGCTCGTTTGGAGAAACGTTTCAAAAGGTTGCGTTGCCGCAAGACCTCGGGCGCGGTGGACTTCTCGGTCACGCGAGCGTGATGACGGCTTCGGCCAATGGCGTCGAGACCTCTCCGGTCGGTCGCGGTGTGTGGGTGTTGGAAAGCCTACTCGGGACGCCTCCCTCACCGCCTCCGCCGGACGTTCCACCGATCGAACCGGACACGCGGGGAGCGACGTCGATCCGTGAGCAGTTGGCGAAGCACCGAAGCGTATCGGCATGCGGCGATTGCCACGCCAAGATCGACCCTTGGGGATTTGCTTTGGAACACTTTGACCCGATCGGTGAGTTTCGTACGCACTACACGGTCTTCTCCGGGAGCGGCAGGATCGCCCGAAGGAGACAGGGCAAGCCCGTCGATGCCACCGGGCAACTGGTGTCGGGTGAGCAACTCGCCGATGTGGCGGATCTGCGAGCGGCATTGCTGCTGCGAGAACAGTCGTTCACTCGCAATTTGGTGCACAAGCTTCTCACCTACGCGACCGGACGCGAACTTGCCTTCGTTGATCGGGTCGACGTCGATCGAATCACTCAATCCGCGCTTCAGCGTTCGATCGGGTTTCAGGATTTGGTGATGGAGGTGGTTTCGAGCGACACCTTTCGGCGACGCTGAAGGGTAATGATTCTCTGCCGCGCGCTTTAGGGCGGATCGCCGCATCTCCAACGCAGCCTACGTTCGATCGCCGCTCACCTGTTGCTCGGCCCAGGCCTGTTCCCAGGCGTTCAGGAAACGCGCAGGAGCAGCCTCCCAAGTTTCGGGTGTATCAAGAAAAAAGCCATTGCGGCCGAGTATTCTTACCTCCCATCGCCCAGCTTGCGAGCGACGCACCTCGTACTCCATCGTCGCATAAAATATTTCGGACTCGGCATAAGGGTCGTCGTTGTGAAAGGTCGCATGGAGGCGATATCGCCATGTCGACAGATCTAATTCGTAGTCGACGCGGTCGGGATGGCGGTACGCCTCACCGATGGATTCGGCATCGCTGAACGACCAAGCCGGCGGCGGACCCGACGCGTCTGTTTCGGTGCCGCAAAACAGCTTCTTGAAGAATCCAAACATCGCGCTCACCTAACAATAAAACTATGCTGCCTCGGTTGAAATTGGAAATTTGGCTACGGTGAGCTATTTGGATCCATGGAGATTTCACACCGACGGCTCATTTCCCATTCCCGCTGAACCGCCACACCAACCGCGATCACCCGCCTCGAACCAAACCTGGCGGCCCTCGGATGGGTCGGCCGTGCACTCGAGAGCATGGTACAGCAAAGCCGCCGGCGTTCGTTGGTCAATCTTGGAAGTGGCCGTTGGGGGAATGACCAGGTGTAGCGCATGGCGTGGGCGCGTCACGGCAACGTACAGTAGACAGAGTGCTTCGGTCATCTGGCCCGCCGCCTGTTCGCCAAGGGCGCGCTGCCAACGCTTGGGGAGATACACCCATCGTTTCGCGGCGGTGAATCGAAGCATCGCGCGAGGCGGGTCGCCCGGAGCGTCCCTCAGCGCGACGAGCCCTTTGGCCGCGCGAACCAAGGGTGAGTCGAGCTCGGGAAGCACCACCAGATCGAACTCGAGCCCCTTGGCTTGGTGAACGGTCATCACGCGGACTTGGGCGGGTCGAGGCTTCTCCACTCGTTTCTCCCGAACAAGCCGCACGAAATCGCTGATCCGCGGCTGACGATTGAGTTCGTATTGCTGAGCAAGCGTCACCAGTTGCCGGAGCCGCAGGACGTCGCCCGAGTCGCAGTGCGCGACAAGCCGACCGGCGAGCTCTTCGACCGCCCGGGCCATCCCGGACTGCTCAACCATCGATCGAATGGTCGATCCAGCAGCTTCAATCGAGGGGATTCGAGCTTCGCGATCCTGCGCCCAGGGGCCGATCGCAGCCCCTTGGTCCAACAGTCCCAGACTCGGCCCTAGCGGCGAGCAAGCGACATGGAACCACCATCGATGATCGCCGGGA
>JBGTCJ010000506.1:0-3012 GCA_041748895.1 Pirellulaceae bacterium | reverse complement strand
GCCGGTGGACGAGCGGCGTTGCAGCTCAAGGATGTTCGTCTGATCTGTGAACATGCCGAGGCTGTGGGACTTCATTCGCCCACACTCGAGAACTCATTGCGGCAATGGGTCGAGTTGGTTGAGAAGCGGGGTCAAGGCGATCTCGATCACTCGGGGCTGTTCACCCTGTACGAGTAGCCGAGCATTCCATCAGGTGTGAGCGATCAGGCGGTTACGAATGCATCACCCATCCGCCGTCGACATTGATCGTTTGGCCGGTGATGTTCCGCGCGTGATCCGACGCCAGGTAGACCGCCATTGCCGCGAACTCTCCGGGTTCTTGCCAACGCCCCAGCGGCGCGACCTTGCGAAGCTTCTGCTCGGCCCAGGTTTCGTAATCGACGCGTTGGCTCGCTGCGATTCCGGCTTGGCTCGATAGCCAAACCGATCGGTTCAAGTCGGTTTTCACCATCCCAGGCGAGATCGCGTTGGCACGGACGCCAAACGCGGCCAAGTCTTTTGCGGCGCACTGCATGAAATTGATCAAGCCCGCTTTGGAGGCGCTGTAGGGCGGGTCGGTCGGTGATCCGATTTGACCCGCGACCGAGGAGAGGAACAGAAGTGTCCCCCGCCGACGCTCAGCCATCGCGGGCGCGAACTGATGGGCAACCTGCACCGCACCGATCAGGTTCACCTCGAGCACTCGCGACCAATGTCCGGGGTCAACTTTCCAAAACGGAAATCCGAATTGGCCCGATCCGATGCCGACACAGTACACGACATGATCCAGCGGCGGGCACCGTTCACCGAACTGAGCCAGTTGCTCGCGATCGGTGACGTCGCCGGCGGTGAATTGGATCGGAGATGCGTTCGGAGGACTCTCGGGGACGCACGAGTCAAAGCCGAAAACGAAGCAACCTTCCTCCACGAAAGCCTCGGCAATCGCTCGCCCTATCCCTCGTCCCGCGCCGAAAACGGCCACGTTGGCACGATCCAAATTCATTCGCATGGCAAGCAAACCTTCGCGTTGAAAACATGAACGGGACAGTTCACTTGTTTCTCAAACGCCATACCGCGTCGAACGGTTTGCTCTTATCGGTTAGGCCTTCGACGACACGTCCCAAAAGGATCAAACTCGGATTGTCGTCAGGAAACTCGTGTACCAACATCGCCAACTGACGCGCCGCGCCGGGCAAATCGATTTGCTCCATCGACGCCAGAGCCGATTCGTACTTGTCCCTCATCGTTCGCCAGTTAGGCATCTCGTTGTGGGCGAGTTGAAACAGGGTGATCGGCTCTTGAATTCCAACGACCCCGACGGCCGAAAGCCGGCGCAGGTCAAATCCTTTGTCTTGGATCGCCGCGGCGGTCGACGCGGTCACCAGAGCGCGAACCCCGGCCTGCTTGGTGACGCCCTGGACACGGCTGGCAAGATTGACGACGTTCCCCAACGGCCCGTACTTAAATTTAATCTTCGAGCCGGTATTGCCGACGCGCGCCATACCGGTGTTTATTCCGATACCAAACCCGAAACCATCGGGGGTAATCTCCCGCCATCGGCCCCGAAGCGGTTCGGTCTGGCTGAGCATGTCGCACGCGGCGCGACAGGCGCGTTCGGCGTGATCCAGTTGCTCCCCGGGAGCTCCCCACATCGCCATCAGTTCGTCGCCGATGTAATCGACCAACACACCATCGTAGCGCATCACGCAGCTGCTCAGCTCGGTCAGCACGTCATTGATCCACTCGATCGTCCGCTGGGGACCGACGCGTTCGGAGATACTGCTGAATCCCCTTATGTCGCAGAACAAGACGGAGACCTCGGCGTCCTGGCCACTGAGCAGATCCTGATTTCCCGTCAGCAGTTCGGCAACGCGTGAGGAGAAGAACTGGGACAAAGAGGCTCGCCGCTGTTCCTCACGCTGTCGCGCCAGACCCGACGAGACGGCGCCGGCCAGCACCTCCAACAACGCCGCCTCGAGTTCTCCGATCGGTTGAGCCCCCGCATTTCCGCCCAATTGCCGATCGCCATAGAGCACACCGATCGTCTTTCCCGTTTCGTCATTGATCGGCGACGCGACGGCGCGCTCGAGCATCATCAGTGAGGAGCCGACACTGTGCATGACCTGAGTCGGATCGTAGATCACCGTCTCACCGAGCCGCATCACGCGGCCGATGAGGCCGTCGCTAATCTTGAGGTTGGTCTCACTCACGTGAGTGCCAGGATCGCTGCATTTGATCGCTCGTGGACGCAGTTGACCTCCCTCGTACAGCAGGACCATGACGCGATCGAGGTCAATCATGTCGGCCGCTGCGTGGACTGCCGCGTCGAAAAAGCCATCGGATCCCGCTGATTGACGAACGACCTCGAGCGCCGATTTGACCAGATCGACGGCCGCACGCCCTCGAATTTCGCCATGATCGCCATCGATCAGCTTGCGCAACTTTGCCTGCGAGTAACCCTCCATCCCTCCGGCCTGAAAGGCGATCGTGCGAAAGTTGCTACCGGGACCGCCGGGCAGCGACGATTCGCTCAATCCGTAAGATTCGTCGGTGATGCTAATTTGTATCGAGCGTCGCTCGGGAAACGCGATCCGCACCGGTTCGCTCGTAACGTGCTGCTGCCGCGGCGGAAGCACGTCGCCGTTACCGACGATAAAGGACAACTTCTCGTGAACGTTGTTCACAAGCAACTGCATCGAGGCCGACACCTCTAGCCGCAGTGCACGACGCGGAATTCCCCGCGCCGTCACCGGAGCTATCGACAATCGGCGGAAATCATCTTGATTCGAGAGTTCCAGCGCCGCTCCGGTTGCACTCTCTTGCCGGCCCACTTCAACCGGGGGAACCGCTTCGCCCGACCAAAGCTCGCGGTCGTCCTCGAAAACACTGATTTTGAGTTTGCGCACCTGAAGCCAATTCCTACTTTTTCCATGCCATCGCTGCCGCTCGACATCACCCTACTCAATCCCGGGACAATCGCTGCTCGACATTGTTGCAGCCCCCGAGTTTACGAACTAGTATCGGACGAATTGA
>JBGTCJ010000505.1:0-5132 GCA_041748895.1 Pirellulaceae bacterium | reverse complement strand
AGCAGTTTCAGATCGATCCAAGCGCTGACGACGGAATCGTCGATTCGGTTACCGGGAACCGCGAGCGTGGTGAGCTGATGAAATTGCCCAATCCGCGCCAGTCCCTCGGGTGAGATGCTGGTGTGCGCGAGGGTCAGGTGGTCGATTTCGGAGCAATGCCAGAAAGCTTGCCAAAGTTTGTCGTCGACGTTCGACCCGCCGATGGCGAGAAACTTGAGCGAGCGGAAGCCGTCGAACAGGATGTCCGAAGGGAGTGGGCCATTGATCGACAACCCGCGAATCGAATACCCCTCGCTCACGCGGAGGCGGCGCAGGCGATTGCCCAACACGAGCTCGCTAGTCAGGGTCGGTGAGCGCGAGATCTCGACGTCCGTCACCTGCGGCGAAGCGGTTCCGAGAAACTGTTCGAGCTTGGGTTTGTCGACAATTTTGATGCTCTCAAATTCGCGGCTGCTGACCAGCAATTCGGGAATCGACGCGAATGCGTCGAGCAGCGTTTCGGCGTCGTCGGACTCGATCGGACACTGCCTCAAATCCAGGTGCGAGAGTTTGGGCAGGTTCGCCAGCGGCAGGACCTGCTCGCTCGTCACGCCACACCCGACCAATTGCACTGACCTCAACCGCCGGTTGTTTGTCAACGGGCGGAGGTCGACACCGGTCAGTGGCACCCAGCTCAGGTCCAGATGGGAAGGACCGTCGCAACGCCCCAAATCCTGAAGGATCGACTGCAGGTCGTGAGGCGGAGCATGACTTGGGATTGAGATCAACCGGCCGCGGCGAACGTTTGTCCCAGTGATCGATACTCGGCTGAGGTTGGTGGCTTGCTTTATGGTGATCGAGCGAATGTCTCCACAGAAACAGTGCAGGTCGGTCAGGCTGGGCACGTTGGACAAATAAATCGAGTCCAGCCAGAGCGCGCCGGGGATGGTCCTGTTCTCGGCGGAGAATGCCGAGGCTTCCTCATCGTTGTGAGGGAAGCCTTTGAAACGGGGGGCATCCCGAATATCGATCGAAAATTTCTGGGTGCGATCGATCGAAAGCCAACCGAGTTGGGGAAGTCCCGTTAGTTTGAGGTGGACCGTGTCTTGATTGATCGGCCGGTCGTTCGTTCGGATCGCGATCGTTTCGAGTTTCGGTAGCCCCTGGATCGTCAGCGAGTCGGAACCGTGATGCGGACGCCCCAACCGAAGGTGTTCGAGCTCTTGGTTGCCGCGAAGCGAATCGAGTGTGGATAGCCCGATGTCACTGTTTCCGAGATCGAGCATCTTCAACCGCGGTAGTTTTTGAAGGTCGGGAATTCCAGCGTTCAATCCCGAACAAGAGACCAAATGCAAGCTCCTCAAACGAGTGAGTTCGAGGATCGAAGCCATCAAGTCCGGGGAAATGTGATGCCGATAAATCGCGAGATCGTTGAGGTAAGGCAACCGACTCAACGAGGCAAAATCGGCTTCGGAAGGCGCGGCCCTCATCAACCCGATCGATGTTAGTGTCGGGATCGAGGCCACGTGCGAAATCGATTGTGGGGTCGGCTTGAGCAGCATCACGCCACGAATCCGAGCGAATGGGGCAAAAGTGTGGTGCGGCAGCGCGTTGAGCAGGAATTCGGGGACGATCGCGGCACGGTGTACCCAGGCTTCGGGCTTGAGCCGATTGACCAGGGCTCGGTCCCGATGCTCGGCGAGGGCGACCAGCGAAATCGCAAACAAAGCAGCGCACCCGAGCGCAACCGGAAGCGACCAACGAAGCACGCCGGCCAATCTCGTCGGAGACGCGGGGGCGTCACTGACTTCCAGGCGCCGCCGAATCACCGCGCGAGTGAGCAGCACCACCAACGCGATCGTGACGGCGGCGATCGCGACATTGCCAGCCAAGGCGTGGGGGGACCACTGCGAGGGTTGCGCCGTCTCGTCAGGAAACGCCAGCAAGTAGCGAAAGGGGAATCCACCTCGCCGTGCGAAATAATCGGCATGCCGAAATGGCTCGATGCTCCACTGAGAGTAATCGAGCTGGTAGAGATACTCCTCCGAAGTGAAACGAAACCGCCAAGGCCAATTGAGTCCGATGCTGACAAGCAACGATCCGAGTCCAGCCCCCGTCAACAAAACCCGCTCGCGCCAAAGATTCTCGTTCACAGCCGTCATGGATCTCGACCATTCGCAAAAGAGGAGCTACATCGGGACTAGACGAGGCGAATCACCAAAGCCCCAATTTAACACGTGTGCACGGGTGAATTGGAAGGATTCTCGGTTTTCCCCGATCGCGATCGGCTCGCTACCAAATCCCTGCCCGAGCCATCTGCTCGCTAGCGATCTTTGCCCAACCCCGGTTTGCGGCAGGACTGGCCGGACTCGGATGCAGCATTCGGACGACTCGCGTATCGGCGCCGATTTGGGCCACGACGCGGGTTAAGCAGGCTTCGGCGTAGTTGCCAATTCCTACCGCGAACGTGGGTCGCAGTGACTTCAAAACGGACTTCAGGTGATCATCGCAAGCGGCGACGAGCGGGGTCCGTTCGCCAACGGGCAGTTTATCGGGCGTTCGATTTCGCGCCGAAGCTTCCATGAAGACCAGTGGACAATAGTTGACCACAAAGTGGTCGCGAAAGAACGCCTCCGCAGAAGAGAATCGTTCGCGGAAGAGGCCCCACAGTCGCGAGCCGCTGACCTCGCTCCGCCGACACGCGAGACCCTCGATCGGCCGCTTGGGGTGAGGATCTCGAGGTTGCCCGATGGGTTCATCCAATCCTAGCCAATCTCGAACCGCCGCCACGTCTCCAAAAGGAACGCCCGTTTGTGCCATGCCCCATGGTCCCGGGTTCATCCCGAGAAACAGCACACGAGTCGTATCGGCTGGGCACCTTTGCAAAAACGCTTGATGCATCGACCATGCGTAGCGAAGCGGGTTGTACACGTGAGTGACGGGTGATGCGAAACGGAGCCGATCGACGGCGCCGCGGAGCTGGTCGGCGGCGTCAATCAAATCGCGGCTTCGGAGCCCCGCGCCGACAAGGGTCGATCCTGAGGCCGTTTGTCGTCGGGCCACCAACGGCTGCTTGCCACTCACAGTTCGAGGTACTCCTCGATCGCTTCGCCCATCACATCGACGGGGGCCGGTCTGCCGGTCCAGCGATGGACAGCGCGGGCCAACCGCAACACTTCGAGGTCGGTCTGGCTAATTCTCACGAGCGGGCTTTGAGCATCGCCAAGGATCTGCTGGCACTGAGTCGGTGTGAACACCAAATCGAGGCAGATGGAGCCGGGATGCGCCTTGGCGAGGACCTCCCGAATCGACTCGCGAGACTGAGCGACTTCGTCAGAACCTCGCATTCTGGTCGTCGGGCCCCGGCTCCCGGTGACCAGCAAAAACGGTGATTCCACCTGTTGTTCCCAGCGTGGGGAATCGTCCGAGGTCAAGCAACGGGCATGATCACCCGACAGTCGATAGCCGGTTTGCGGAAAAACAAATTGCAGCGCGTGCAGAATCGATGGCTCCGGGTCTCTGGGACCGCAAAGTAGGTAGCCGCCGGGCGGATCGGATGACCGGCCGAGGGCCTCTTCGAGCGCGTCGCGAATGAAATCGCATGGGCGGAGGCGGCCGTCGTCACCGCGTGCCACGCCATCGACCCTGCGGATCGTCGCGTCGGCGACATCGCCAGAAGCCATCGGTGGATCCGGCGAGTGGGATGGGTCGCACCCACGCTCAGCAAACCACTGGGCGACTCGGTGTTGGTGGGGATCCGCGATCAGACCGCCGCGATAGCCGAGTGCCTCGATCCCCTCGATCGCCGCGAGCAACGACGGATCGGGGACGTCAAAAGAAGAAAATGTCCAATCGATCCGAAGCGCCGCGAGAGCGCGCTGGATAACAAACTGAGCGGGGTTTCCACCGATTGGGTGGCCGATCACGCATAATGCCGACTGAAGCGGAGAGTCATCCATGAGGGCGTTGCTGTGATTGGGTTGTGGCGTCGTCTCGAAGCGTCTTGTCGGGTCGCAGAGAGAATCGCTATTACGAACACCGAGCATGAGTATAGAGAGTCCGTCGAATCGTTTCAGCTCGTCCACATCCTTGGTGGATTCGCCGCCGCCTTCGGAGGGCTCGTGGGCACCGTGGGCCTGGATCGGCGCGGTGCTGATGATCCAGTGGATGCTTCGCGACTACGCCCGTGACGTCGCCACAGAGCCGATGGCTTGGCTTTGGGTTGGAACTGTCTGGGCCGGTTGGGCGGGCGCCGTTTGGCTTGCCACGGCAGTGCTCCCCAATCGCTTGAAATGGCTCTCACTCTTGGCAGTAGCGGGTTGGTGGCATGTCAACTGGATGGCGGTCCACCGCGAACAGCCCATTGAGCGATACGTCGTGATGTTGGGAGGATACGCGATTTGGCAATCGTTGTGCTTTCGCATGACCAAGCTGCCGAACTGGATGGCGTCGCCACTGGCTCTGCCTTCACGCGTCGAAAGGTCGCAATTTGCGATCGGTGACGTGATTTGGCTGACGGCTGCCTGTGCGATCGTGCTCACAGGCGTCCGTGCCTATCTGCCACCTGGTGGCGGCGAGTTTTGGGTCGGGCTCCTGGTTGTGCACGCGACGCTCGTTGGCATCTCGGTGTCAGCCGCCTTTTGCGTGCTTGCCAAGACGCGGCTGGGTCGCTGGTTGGGTGTCGTTGGGATCGTTGCCAGCGTTGAACTTGGATCGTTCGTGATCACCTGGATGGACGGGCATTTCAGTGGTGCCCCGACGCTGGTTCGGTGGTTGCCTTACTTCGTGATCGAAACCACCTTTGCCCTCTGGATGATCCTCCTAGCGCTGTCGGGCAAACGCTCAGTGACGTTGATGCCAAGCCCGTAGTTCGTAGCGTTCATCGAGCAGCGCGCGGGTCGTGGCTTCAGGCCAAGTCGTTGACCGATGGCTCGCGCCAAATTGGTCGGCGATGTCATCGCACAACCGCGGGGAATCAATTTCGACGTTCGTGAGGAACTGCTCGTGCGGTCGTTTCGCACGATAGGTCGGCTCGCGGGGCGGGGTTCGAAGGGCTCGACTGATCAGCGGCAGGTCGGCCGCATGCAGGATGGTTCCGTGATAAAGCAGGTGGTGGCGCCCGACACGAAGACTGTTTCCGGAGAATTTGCGGT